>NZ_JALY01000205.1:0-9588 GCF_002924615.1 Petrotoga halophila DSM 16923
TACGAAAAGCATCACAAGGTCGAAATATTGGATGAAGCTTTAATTGGAGCAGTAAATCTTTCTCATAGGTATATTAATGACAGATTTTTACCAGATAAAGCCATAGATTTGATAGATGAAGCATGTGCGCGAGTAAAGCTTAGAAACTCAGCCAAACCAGAAAAAATTAGAGAATTGGAAAAGAAAATGTCAAAATTAGAGGAAGAGATTAATAAACTAACCTTAGAGGAGAAATACGAAGAAGCGTCTCAAAAAAAGGCAGAATATTTTGATCTTCAAAAGGAATTAGAAAAAGCACAAAAAGCTGCCAAACGAGTACAAAGTGAAATAAGCAATGTAGTAGATGAAGATATAATAGCCTCGTTGGTACAAGAATGGACGGGTATCCCTGTTACACGAATGGTTGAAGATGAAAAGAAGAGACTCGCCAATCTTGAAAATGAAATACACACCAGGCTAGTTGACCAAGAAGAAGCGGTTAACACCGTAGCAGATCATATTAAAAAGGCCAGAGCAGGATTGAAAGATCCTAAAAAGCCGGTTGGTTCTTTCTTGTTTCTTGGACCAACTGGTGTTGGAAAAACCGAATTAGCCAGAACATTGGCTGAAATACTCTTTGGAACCGAAGATGCACTGGTCAGGATAGATATGAGTGAATACATGGAAAAATTCAACGTTTCTAGGTTAGTAGGTGCGGCACCAGGATACGTAGGTTACGAACAAGGTGGGCAATTAACAGAGATAATCAGGAGACGGCCCTATTCAGTAGTATTATTCGATGAAGTTGAAAAAGCTCATCCCGATGTATTCAACATATTGTTACAGATCTTAGACGATGGAAGGTTAACAGATTCTCAAGGTAGAACCGTAAATTTCAGTAATACCATCATAATATTAACTTCTAACTTAGGTTCAGAGTTCTTAAATAAAACCAAAAAAAGTGTTGGTTTTGTTGGAGAAACAGAAGAAGAATCTTATGAAAACACAAAAAATGAAATTATGAGCCAGGTAAAAATGGCCTTTAGACCCGAATTTATTAACAGGCTGGACGATATTATAGTATTCAAACCTTTGAGTATCTCTCAGATAAAGAGAATAGTCGATATAATGATTTCAAGGTTAGAAGGAAGGTTGAAAGAAAAGCATATCAGCATTCAAATAACTGAAGCAGCGAAGGACGTTATAGCAAAAGAAGGATTCGACCCAGTTTATGGAGCCAGACCGTTGAGAAGGGTTATAGAAAGAAAAATCGAATCACCTTTGGCAAATATGATCATCGAAGATACTATAAAAGAAGGAGATACGGTCATAGTTGACTCAAAAGATGATGAAAATTTAGAAATAAGAAAAGCTGCTGGAGAATTATTAAAAAAGCGGGATTAACATCCCGCCTTTTTTATTCTTCGAGTAGTTCAAAGTCTTCTTTAGCAGCACCACAAACGGGGCAAGTCCAATCATCCGGTAAATCTTCAAAAGAAGTTCCAGGTTCTACGCCGTTATCTGGATCTCCTACTTCTGGATCGTATATATAACCACAAATAGTGCATCTATATTTTTTCATTCTTATCAACCCCTATTTAATATTTTCTAAAATCAAACTACAGAAACCTTTTTGGTGTTTTCCCAAAGTCCATGAATATTACAATGAGAGAGTGCAATCAATGTTCCTGATTTTGCTAACTTTATTTTTGCTTTTACATGAGGTTCCCCCACAACAGGTCCGAACATATATCTGCCTACATGTACGGTATTTGGATCATCATCGTATTGTATAAAAAGATCTATCCACTCAATATGGTGCTCTACTGTGTTTGGATGTTTAATCTCCTTACCAACCTGTACATCAACTTCAAACTCCTCGTTAGGTTGAACATTGTCTGGACAATCGATTGTAGGAACATGTTTTTCATTTTTGAAATCTTTAATCTTAATTACGTCACCTAACACAAAGAATCATCCCCTTTCTTAAAAAATTTAATTAGAATTCTACAAATTTGCTTCTTGGAGCTCCGCAAACAGGACATTTTTCTGGTGCTTCTCCTTCTACGGTATAACCACAGACATCACATATGAAGATTTTACCAACTTCCACATCTTTACCCTGTTCTGCAACCTTTTTTGCATTTTTGTACCACTCGGCATGTATCTTTTCTGCTTCCAAGGCAAAATGAGTGGTCCTTACCGCTTCGTTTTCTTCTTGAAAGTTAGCTGCATTATTGTACACGGGATACATTTCTTCAATTTCAAAGGTTTCCCCGTCTATACACTGTTGTAAGTTATCTTCTGTTGATCCTATATAACCCAAAGCTCTGTAATGGTTCCTCGCGTGAACAAACTCAGCATGAGCAATAGCTTTCCACATCCTGGAAAGATTTTTCAACCCTTTTTCTTCGGCCTCAGCAGAGAAAATCAAATACCTCATGTGTGCCTTAGATTCACCACAAAAGGCATCTTCCAAAAACTGCCTCGTCATTTGTCTTTCTACCAAAGTTATCTACCCCCTTCATTAAAATTATTTCTTCATCTAAAAATTCTATAACACCCTTAAAGCACAATCCGAAGTAAATTATAACATGAAAGTTTTAAAAAAAGATGAATAAAATAAAATAATTATGAAATAAAAGATCACGTATTACTAGATAAGCTTTCTTTAAGGGAAGAAATAAATCCTTCCACCTCTTTTATGTTCTGTAGGATTTCTTTTATGTTATTTACAAACGTTTTGACGGAAGTAGATATTTCTTCAGAAGTAGCCGAACCTTCTTCAGATATAGCTAACAAGTTTTGGGTGTTTTTTGTTAAATCTTCCAATTTAACCCCTTCGCTACTTAATTCATCTAAAATTTCGCGGATTTCTTTGGAAATATTTTCTATATTAGTTGCAGATTCTTTATTATCTTGAGAACTAATTCTTAGATTATTAGCTCCTTCTTTCATTGATTTAAATTCTTTTTCAACAGTTTTGGTTAACAGCTCAATACCTGAAGATATTCTGCTAAGTATATTATCAATCTGTGAAGCAGCTATTTTGCTTTCCTCTGCTAAATTTCTTATTTCGTCAGCTACTACAGCGAATCCTCTGCCAGCTTCTCCTGCTCTTGATGCTTCTATTGCCGCATTTAAGGCTAACAAATTAGTTTGATCCGCAATACCTTTCACCGTATCAACGACTTTAAGAATTTCTTGAGTATCCTCTTCTAACTTATCACTTTCTTTTACCAAATTATTGAACCTTTCGCTCATACTTTCTATTTCTTTTGAGGAATTTTCCACTTTTGAAGAGGAAGCATTTATTCTTTTGACTGCATTTTCCAAAGAGTCTACCATTTGATTTTCTCTGGATATGATACTTTGTATAGTATTTACATTTACTTCAACTACATTTGATATGGACTCGGCATCTTGAGCGATTTGTTCTGAGCTTACAGCAACCTGTTCAACTAATTCTCCTATTGAGTCACTTATTTCCTTCATCTCCTCAGCTCTTTCTCCAACTTTTCCTGTAAAGGTTTCTATTTCTTCTATATCCCCCGTCAGCTGAATAAAAATTCCATTAAAATTGCTTCTCAAACTATCAATTTCTAAAGAATGCTTTTCGAGCAGTTTCTCTCCTTTTAATAGTACCGGTTTATCATATTCGAGGTTATTTAAATTTTGTAACCCTTCTGTGGAAGAAGAAAATAATCGTTTGAAATAATTACCCATGGAAAAAATAAACGTTCCAGATAAAATACCTGTAATTAAAAAAGTATACCAATGGTTTCCTAAAATCCAGGTGAAAAGCCAAGATAATAAAAAGACTATGATTATCGTATAGAAGGTAAGTGAAGTAAAAAACATTTTCATTAATGACAAACTCATTGCTACAAAAAACCTTGCCTTCTTAATTTTTGCATAGGGTTTCTCACTCTCTAACTTTATTTTTAGAAAGCTGCCTTTGTCAGTGCTTCCTTGATCAACAATCTCATATTCAATTTTTTCTCCAAAAACCTCAGCTGAACCTTCCAACAGCCCGAGGAAATAGTATCTCATATCTCTGAAAGATCGATAGGTAAGGTACGCGGAATTGCTATCGATGATTTCAAATTCAATGGCGGGAGGTTTAGCCCCCTTTATTCTCCTTGTCAATGATTTATGAACATCATTCATGGTTGACAAAAATGAGAGAAGTCCTTTTTTTTTGAAAAAATTGGGGTAATATTTTTTGAAGGTATAAATGTTTTTTTTGCCCAATTCTTTCATGATCTCTTCTTTTGATTTATTCGTTGATTTACTTATTAAATCAAGAAGTTTAAACACTTTAGAATCTTCTAAATCTTCGAAAGGAGAGAAATGTTTGTTTTCTGGAATTCCTATTTCAGTTAAAAGTTGATTCACATAATCTTCTCCATATGTATTTTTCCATGTTTCCAGCCATGTTTCAACGATCATTCCTTTCATTAAATCCCCTCCTAGGTGCAGTATTTATAATGACTTTAGAAACTCTAAAACCTGCTTTAGCGCCCCTTCGCCCCGCAGCTCGCCCATAAGGATAAAAGCTCTTTGCCTTTTCCCTGTAGCCCGCCCAGAAGCATAAAAGTTCTTTATCTTTTTGTCCTTAAATTATACCATATTTTTTCTAGTTATTTAATTATTAAAAAATAGAGCACAACTAATTTGTATATTTGAGAAATGCACCAATCAACTAATTGATCGGTTAATAAGTTTGAGCAAAGCTTATTTATTGCACGAAACACCTTTGAACTCTAAAAGATTGTGGTATAATACTTAAAATAATACAAAAATCCGTTTTTCTTCAAAGGAGGTACTCAAAAAGGATGGCTAAGAATAATGTTGAAGACTTAGAGAATAGGATAAAACTATTAGAAGAACAAAATAAAGAAAACAGAGAAACTTTGGACGATCTGCTTTTTCAAAATTCTAAACTGAAAGAAAAATTAAATAAAATATGGCATAATCTGAAGATCATGTTTTGGTTATTTTTTGGTTTAGTTGCTTGTTTGATATTAATTTTTACCACAACACCACCCGTGGTAATCGGTTTATGGATCATCTTTGGAGCTATTTTGTTTACTGTATTAATCTTTTATTATTACTTTAAATTTGCTTTTAATAAATTTGAATAAGGAGTGATTTTTTTGACTAGAGAAGAAGCCCTAGAGTTACTAAAGCAAAACTTAAAAACGGATAATTTGTTCACTCATTCTCTTGCCGTAGGAGCCATTATGAAGGAATTAGCAAAACATCTAAACAAAGATGAGCAAAAATGGGAAATCACCGGTTTACTACACGATCTGGATTATGAAGAAACGAAAGACGATCCAGATAATCATGCGTTAAAAACTGTTGAAATGCTTGGAGACGAGGTTGATCAAGATGTAAAAAACGCTATATTGGCACATAATGAAAAAAAAGAGTTAGAAAAAGATATTGAGATAGCCCTATATGCTGCAGATCAACTTTCTGGGCTTATCGTTGCCGCTGTTTTGGTCAGACCAAACAAAGATATAGCCGAGTTATCGGTAAAATCGTTAAAAAAGAAATTCAAAGATAAAGCTTTTGCAAGAGGAGCGGATAGAGAAAAAATAAAAGAAATAGCCAAGCTGGATATCGAATTGAACGATTTCTTTAAAATAGCCATTGATGGTATGGTTCGAATAAAAGATGAATTGAGCTTAGAATGATAAATATTATTATTCATCTTTATTATTTTTATCATTTACATCTTTTGATTCATTTTGAAGTTCAACGATTCTTAGGTTCATAAAAGTGAAAAACGAAATTGAAACAACACCAAATGTGGCAAAAATCCAAGTAACTAGAGAAAACCAAAAAAGTTTTGTGAACCAAAAATAGAATATTAAAAGAACTCCAACAGAAATAGAGAAATAATAGATAAGAAACTTCACGATTCGTTTTTTGTTGTAGCTCATCTTTAAACCTCCCACTAAAAAAGGTGATAACAGTGCAGTCTCTTTTAACTATTTTACCTCAGCCTTTTTACAACAAAATAACAAAACTTTGGAATGAATTGGACAAGAATTTTGATATTAAATGGGTAAAAAATAACGTGCCTTTCCCTCATATAACTTGGAGTGTCGCTGAGGAGTATAAAGTTAACGATTTAAACAAGTTACTCAAAAAGGCGACCAAAGAATTAGATTCCTTAACCATAAAAACGGAAGGTGTAGCCTTATTTACCGGCAAAAAATTAACATTGTACATCCCTGTAAAACCGACAAAGGAAATTTTGAACTTTCACGAATACCTTTGGAATTTGGTCAACGTAAATGAGTCAAAGTTAAACGATTATTATTCTCCAGATAATTGGTTTCCACATATAACTTTAGCGGTAGAAGATATTAATAAAGAGAATATTGGACAGATTACTAGTTATTTGTCTGATAAAAAGTTAAAATATCAAATAAAGTTGGAATCTCTTTCCCTAGTTCACAGAGAGTTAGGGAAAGAGGTTGAAATTGATCAAACTTTTGGCATTCCGAAACGGCGAAAGAGGAAAAAGTAAAATTATCTATTGTTTCTACCAAACCTTTCAATAATTACAATTACCGTAGCTCCTACTAAACCAAATATTAAAAAGCTAACAAAGTTCTCTATTTTTGAAATGGGGGCCCTCAATCCTCCAACCATCAGTCCCATCAAAAAAAACATTGTAGCGAGGTAAAACTTATCCAATACCCATTTCAGTAATCTACTCATAGAAGCCAATCCCAGCACAATACCTAAAACAAAGGTTATCAGCACAGAGAAATTAAAATCATTAACTGCTTTTACTATGTATGAATACTGATTCAAAAGTAATAGAACGTAGGCACCGGAAATCCCCGGCACGATCATGGCAGAAATAGCCAAAAATCCTGACGAAAAGATTATTAAAAATCCGTGTTGCTCTAATAAAAACTGTGCCCCTGAAATATAGAAGGCAACTAAAAAACCAATAGCGGCTGAAATAAAAAAAGAAACGTATTTGGATTTATGGGTATTTTTGAAATCAACATTTTTAAATAGATCAGATCCCAAAAAAAAGATACTACCGATAATTAAACCTGAAAAGAAAGAGAAGACACTTGTTTGATAGTTGTTTATTAAAAAGTCTATAAATCCCAAGGTTGAGAACATTCCAAGAAAAACGCCTATGTACAACATGATCAAAAATCTAAGTTCCCGACTTTTCGTTAAAGTTTTGAAATTAAATAAATTGGTAAAAACAAAAGACCATGCAGATATGAAATTCTCATAAATGCCAAGTATCAAAGCTATCGTCGCCCCTGAAACCCCAGGGATAGAATCAGAAATACCCATGAAAACACCATACAACGGAATTAAAAGATTTTTTTTCTTCATAAATACCTCCATTCAATAAATTTCTTTATAAAAAAAACCCCGCATAAAGCGGGATAAGTTGGGGATTTTATTGGGGGTTATTGTTTTCTAACCCTATTATATGTAGAAAATCTTAAAGCATCCTTAAAATATTTAAAAAAGGTTCTAATTCTTCTTTGCTGATGTTAATCCCCATTTCTATCCCTGTTTTGTTTGTTCCATGATAATCCGAACCAGCAGTAATAAACAAATCATACTTTTTGGCAAGGGTTTTATATCTTTCGATCATTTCTTTGGTGTGCAAGGAATAATAAGCTTCTATGCCGTCTAATCCATAATCTACTAACTCTCTAATCAGATTGTCTAGGTTTTGTTCATCGAGTTTTGTTTGATAAGGGTGCGCTAAAACAACTACACCCCCAGCTTCTTTAATTAACAATATTGCATCTTTTGGATCCAACCTTTTTTTATCTAAGTAAAGAGGTGCACCTTTCTTTAAATACTTATCGAAAGCCTCTTGTTTGTTGCTTACATAATTTTTTTTCACCATTAAAGAAGCAAAATGTGGTCTACCAATCAATTCTCCGCCTGCTTCTTCTTTTAGTTCTTCAAGTGAAATTTGAAAACCAAGTTTTTGCATGTTTTCGATCATCAAAACGTTTCTTTTTTTTCTGTACTCTTGAAGGTCTTCTAAAACCTTATTTAACCTTTTGTTTTTGATATCAAAGCCGTATCCTAAAAGGTGTAAAGTGTTCAGGAATTCTGCACTTATTTCTACTCCAGGAATGAATTTTAACTTGTTTAAATTTGGAAAGTTTTCTATAGCTTTTATTCCATCAAGGGTATCGTGATCAGTGATAGATAGATATTCTATATTTTTTTCTAAGGCCAGATTCAATAATTCATCAGGAGTGTTACTTCCGTCAGATCCTGTAGAATGAGTATGAAAATCAACTTTCACTTTTTCCCTCCAGTTTTAATTAGTATTACAGCGCCCTTTTTATTTATTTTTTCCAAAGAACTTTGTTTTTTTCGTCGTCGTATATCTCTTCAACATCGTCGGGTAGATCAATTTCTTCAATATATTTGGATATAGCTTCTTTGATCAGGTCTTCTGGTAAAGAAGTGATGAACCATAAGTCGCTTAACCAAACTTTGTTGTTTTCTCTTAGCGGTGCTTTATAAATGGCACTTTCTACTGCCTTTGCAAATGTAGATAAAGGTACTTCCTTGACAAAACCTTTACCTGAATTTTCTCCGTAGATATTGTTCATAACGACAATTTATGCCTCCTTAATGTGCACTTTTACTATTTTTAGAAACTCTAGAACATGCTTTAGCGCCCCTTCGCCCCGCAGCCCACCCATTTAAGGAAGCGCACCCATTTAAGGAAGGAACCTTCGGTCCCTTGGACTCTGGTGGGTGAAGGGCTCCGCCCTCACAATTGGTCTAATAAGAATTTTCTACATGTTATTTATAGCTATTTCTGTCCAACCTTCGAAATTCACATCCTTTAAATTTACGATTTCCTCTTTTTTCATCCATGTGCTCTCAAAGTTATCTTCTTCTTTAATCTTCGCAGAATCGATGAATCCGACAAAAAGGACACCTAAATGAACCTTGGATACATCTTCAGTGTTATCGTTGATTATTCCTTTGTAAACATATTTATATGAATTGGTAATCCATAATTCTTCATTAATTTCACGATCCATTCCGTTGAAAAAGGTTTGTTCCATAGTAATACCCTTATCCCCTTTGTTTATGTGGCCCCCTATTCCTATTGATATTTTGTTGTGAAGCCTTTTTTCTCCTTGATTTTGTGTTCTTTTTAAAACTAAAACTTTGCCTTCGTAGTTTTTGAACACTACATAAGGTATGATTTGTTTGTAATTATAATCGTTTTCTATTTCATCTCTTTCGTGGAAATTACCGCTTTCTAATATTTCTACGAAATCGCTAAATTTTATTTTAAAAAAATTATTGTTGAACGAAGATATTTTTTCTACAATTTTTATGGTGGGAATAGCTAAAATCTGTTCACTCATTCTATAATCTCCATTGTTATATTATCGTTCGTGTAAATACATATTTCACCGGCTATTTTTATGGCTTTTTTTGCAATTTCCTCAGCATCTAAGTCCGTGTTTCTTAACAGAGCCATTGCTGCAGCGTATGCATAAGGTCCACCGGAACCTATTGCAATTGCATCTTCTTGTGGTTCCATAACTTCACCATTGCCAG
>NZ_JALY01000205.1:9652-9803 GCF_002924615.1 Petrotoga halophila DSM 16923
TGATATTACTTTTCCTTCGCCCAATCTTCGCACTTTTTTGGCGTTGCCTTTAAAGACTGTTTCTCCCATTGTTACTTGTCCATCACCACATATTACTGTTTTTCCATTTCTTTTTACTCCTAATATTGTTGTCCCATGAAAATCCATAAAT
>NZ_JALY01000276.1:0-4338 GCF_002924615.1 Petrotoga halophila DSM 16923
ATATTCACCAGGTTTATCAATCCCCTCGTCGTAATCCAAACCTACCCATTTCATTTCTTCTAAAATGGCATCTTCGTACTCTTTTTTGGAGCGTTCCATATCGGTATCTTCAATTCTTAGAATAAACTTCCCGTTATTTTTCTTAGCAAAGTACCAATTAAACAAGGCTGTTCTCAAACCCCCAACGTGTAGATGACCCGTGGGACTTGGAGCAAATCTTACTCTGATCATTAGTTTTTCACCTCTTCAATACCTTTCAAAATTCTTTCCAGTTCATCAATAGACGATACTTGCTTTACCTCTACTAATTTTCTGTTATCAAGAAATTTATCCTCTATCAAAACTTCAGTTATTCTATCTGTCCATCCGCCTGAATTTTTCATTAACAATATCGGTTTTTTGTAAGAATAAGCCCCCAAAATTTCTATAGCTGTGCCAATTTCTCCTCCTATACTTACAACCACATCGACATTTTTTAACAAAACAAAAGAACGCATATTAAGATCCAACCCTGTTTTTATAGGAAAATCCAAATAACCGTTCCCTTCCTGTTCCCAGGGTAAAAAACCAATAACATGCCCTCCCCTATTTTTTACAGCCTTTGAAACTAATTGCATTATTCCATCACGTCCACCGTTCATTAGAACCCAATTATTCTCTGCTATAATTCTACCGACATCATCACAAAGTGAATTTAAAGATTTAATTGGCTCTTTAAAGATGTTTCCGGAATATCCGATAACTCCTACATTCAAACCGATCACCAACCCAAATAACTTTCTTTGACTCTCGCGTCATTCAAAACCTCTTTTGGAACACCCTTAGCTATAACTTCACCCTTGTGTAAAACATAAAGTTCATCAACTACCTGAGCAATTTCATCAATACTGTGATCCGTAACAATTATTGAAATCCCACTTTTCGCAAGTTTTCTAATTATTTGTTGTATATCCTTAACGGTTATGGGATCTATTCCAACAAAAGGCTCATCCAAAAGGATTACCTTTGGATTTGTTATCAACGTTCTAGCAAATTCTAATTTTCTTTTTTCTCCACCAGATAAAGAATAAGACTTTTGGTGCATTAAATTACCCAATCCAAACTCTTCCATTATACTCTTAATTTTTTGATCTGCATCTTCAATCTTAAGAAGATCGGCGATCATTTCAAGATTATCTCTAACAGATAAGTTCCTGAAAACAGACGGTTCTTGAGGCAGATAAGCCAATCCATTCAACGCTCTTTTGTGTATAGGAAGATGAGTTATATTTTGGCCATCGAGGTAAACATCCCCTGAATTGGGAACAACTAACCCTAAAATTATCTTGAAAAGAGTTGTTTTCCCTGCACCATTTGGTCCAAGTAATCCTGTAATTAAACCGGCTTTTGATTGAAATTGAACATTATTCAATACCATCTTTTTTCCATATGTTTTGCTAATGTTTCGACAATCAATAATAACCCTTTCCATATTATTTATTTTTAATTCTCATTCAAATATTGAATAATTTTTTCCGTCAAATCTAATTCTGGATTGTAATAAACTACACCAATTTCATTTAAAATTAAATCGTACCCATTTTCTTTTGCATACTGAGCTATCTTCACTGTTACTTCCGAAGTGATATTTGCCATTTTTTGTTGATACTCATTTTGCAATTCCTGTTGATATTGATTTACACGAGTTTGTAATTGTTGAAGATTTTGTTGCAGGACTTCCTCAGTTGCCCCCGAACTCTGTAAATCCTTGAACTGTTGTTCCATTTCATTGATTTTTCCCTGATAATATTGTAGATCGATTTGATACATAGATTCCAAATCTTTCCATTTGTAGTAACTTTCTACTGCCTTTGCAAAATTTACATAGCCAATTTTGAGATTTGAATCTGTTTGAGAAAATGAAATAACCACGAACAAAATGGTAAATACCATCACAGAAAGAACTTTTCTTGTTGTATTGCTCACAACATACACCTCCATAAAATTTTGAAATTTATAATTGCTTATTAAAAGTTCTTTGTTTTTTTGCTTCAAAAAGTATAATTCCTGCACTAACCGATACATTTAAAGACTCAACGTTGTTAAACATCGGTATGCTTACTAATTCATCACAATGGTTTTTAACGTTTTTTCGAATGCCATTCCCTTCATTTCCAAAAACCAAGCATATGTTTCCTTGCCAATCGATTTCATAATAAGGTTTGCCCTCGACATCTGCTCCATAAACCCAAACATTTTTCTTCTTTAATGTCTCTATTGTATTGGAAAGATTGGTTACTTTAATTATTGGTATCTTAAATATTTGACCAGAAGATACTTTTATAACAACAGGTGTGACTTCAACAGCATTATCTTTTGGTATTATAATGGCGTCAACCCCTGCAGCCACCGAAGTCCTTACAATAGCTCCAAAATTATGTGGATCTTGTATCTGATCCAAGATTACTAAAAATAGTTTTTCTTTTCCTTCTATAATATCCAAATTTTCATATTTAAAATCGTTCCCGATATCAATGACGATTCCCTGATGCTTGCTTGTTAAAGCCATCTTTTCCAAAACTTCATTGGGGGAAAAACTGTAAGAATATCCTAAATTTGCAACATCTTCGACGATTTCTTTTAAAGACCCTCTTTCCGTTTTGGAACTACTGAAAAAAATATGCTTTACAGGATAACGAGTCTCAATAATCTCTTTCAATATGTTTTTTCCGTATATATACAATTATCGATCACTCCCAATAATTCCTCGATTCTTGAGTAACTTTTAGTCAAAAAAAGGTATCCAATGACTGCTTCAAATCCTGTAGATTTCCTATAATCATTGTCGTTGCCTCTTTTCTTCGCACCGTTCGAATTTTCCGCACGCTTGTAATACTGCATTTCTATTGGAGTTAAATGATCTAACACAATATCAACAAACTTTGAATGAGCTTTTGCACTTAAAAAATCTTTTGTTTTTTCATAAAGATCTTTTGTTTTTATCCTGCCATCCTTTAGCAATTTCACCTTGTAAATCAAACCTATAACAGCATCTCCAATATAGGAAAAGTTCTCAATAGGTATTTCACGCAGATCCGCAAGTTGGAGATTTATAATTTCATCGAATCCTTTCATACAGTCAATATCTCCCTTTTATATAGTTCCAAAATCATATCTACACACTTTTCGATGGAATAATTATCTTTAACAAAAATTTTAGCTTTCTTTTTTAATTCTTCGTATGACGATAAATCTTTTAATAGTTTAAGTATTTCATGAGAAAAATCATCTTCATTTAAATCTTTGATCATAATTCCACCTGCATCTTCTTGAGAAAGTATATCATAAACACCTAATTTACCCAAAGCGACTACCGGAGTACCAGCAGCCATAGATTCTAGAATAACTAATCCTTGTGTTTCAGTGTACGAAGCAAAAATAAATAAATAAGCTTGTTTGTAGGCATCTATTACCTTTTCTCTTGGTTGTGAACCTGTAAAAATAACATTATCAGCTATGTTTAGCTCCATAGCTAACTCTTCCAATGCTTCTTTTTCAGGTCCTCCACCAACAATAACAAATTTTACCTTTGTTTCCTCTAAAAGTACTTTCTTAAACACCTTCAAAAGAAAACTTATGTTCTTTTCCTTTCCCAACCTACCCACAAATAAAAGAATTCTGTCATCATCTTTTATTTGTGGATATTCTTTTTTCAAATCCCAGTTAATAGGTTTATCAAAAGAAGCTAGGTCTATCCCAGTTGGAATAGTTACAATATGTTGTGAAGGTACACCATATTCAACGAGCGTCTCTTTTATATTGTCTGTAGGAGCAATTATTTTATCCGTTTTTAAACACCAATTTTTTATGATTTTTTGAACAAATTCTGGTTGCGGCCTAACTATCGATGGTAGGTAGTGCAAATAGTAATCATACATAGTATGATGTGTCGCTACATGTTTTAGTTTTAACATACGTGAAACAATTCTTGCAAGAATTCCCATAGAAAAGGGATCGTGAGAATGTATTATATCCAAGTTTAACTCTTTAATTTTAAAAATTTCTGGAGAAAAAGGTAGAGCAATCCTCTGCTCTTTCTCGAAGACAAACTTAACAGCCGGAAATTCAAAGATTTTATCATCGTTCCTTTTATAGTCAAATTTATATTTTGGTACAAATAGATAAACATTGTGTCCTCTTTTTTCCATTTCATCTTTATAGAGTTTTATAGCTGTAGCAACTCCATTTTTCTGCGGTAAATAAGTATCGGAAAACATTCCTATATTCAATTGCATTTCCCCCTTATAAAATTCATACATGTATTATTATAACAAAAATTCACTATTTTTTGAGGTTGAG
>NZ_JALY01000022.1:0-11686 GCF_002924615.1 Petrotoga halophila DSM 16923
GGTTTAAATCGTTTTTTTAATCCTACATATGGACATCTGAATTCGTTTATATTCTCAAGAGGGTTGTTCAACATTGAAAAGAAAACCACTTCTTTTATCGTCGTGAGTCTATAAAACTCTCCTAAATTTTCTTTCAAAGAATGACATAATCCACAATAGTAATATAGGTAATTTTTTCTTTCTTCTTCGGTAGGGGTAAAATAGATAGATATGTATCCGTACATTATTTTAACCTCATTTGTATTAATTTTACTCTCTTTGGAAACTTTATTTTAGCGCTCCTTCGCCCCGCAGCCCGCCACACAATTATTCTAAGTGAATTTAATAAACTTCGACTGTATGTTTCTTTGAAAATATCTTATCTCCTATCTTCACACTGAATTGAATTTCATACTTTCCTGATCTATCTAAAGTTATAGTTTTAACATTCGATAAATCAAATACCCTGGTCGTTCCTAATTCTGGTATATATACCCTAGATAAGTCGTTATTCTCGTAGTTATAAATTAGTTGTTCTTCATAGAATAACTTAAACCGTACCTGTGAAATTTCAAATGCCCTAGGTTGTTTATTAGAATTTCTTAGTAAGCCCTCAAAATCAAGTTGATCTCCTCTGGAGGCTGCTGAAATAACATAAACTAGAAGGGATATATCATTGTAATTTTTATCTGTTTGATTCACTATATTCAAAGTAGTTGCATAAGTTTGCTCAAGGGAATTAAAGTCGAATAAAACATAATAATTTCCTGGATCCAACTTTTTATTGATTTCAAAATCTAAGGGTATTGAAGACAAAGGATTTAAATTTAATGTCCCAAAAGAAAATTTCTGTGAATGGATAACCTTTTCGTTTTGTTTTATTGTTAGCGTTCCAAATAATTCTTTGTTAAAGGTTTCGTTGGTTCCATTTACTGCTAATATGCTAACAGAAGGGAATTCCGTAGTGAGGTAGAACATATCTTTAGCAGAAACATCTATAATCAATCCCTTATTATAATTAAAGGTTTTAACAAGATTTACGTTTTCATCATTTAAGACAAAGGTCACTCGGGCTTCATAAGTTCCTTTGTCTAAATTTGAGATCTCCTTTTCTCTTAACAGATCAAAAACTAAAATTGTTTTATATGGCGAGATATCAGTTTCTACAGGTTGAGGAAATACATAACTGTATACAACCTCTGAATTTTCCTGGTTTACTATCAAAAAAGAAAAATTATTAATTGTTATATGAGAGTCTTTGTTGTTGGTGTTTTGTATAGTAACTTTTATATCTAAGTTATCTGGATAGTAATATTCTTCTTTTGATTCTAAGTTGATATGAATACCTTTTATAACTACATTGTAAGGCAGATCAAATCTTGAACCCCTACGTCCTATAATAATAAATATCAATGATAATATGGACAAAAAAATAACAATGTAAAATGTCCATCTAATTATTCTTTTTTTTGGTTGTTCTCTTCTTTCTTTTTCTTTTTTTCTTTCTTCATCATACTTTTGCCATTCTTCTGGGCTCTTTGAAAAATACTGCATGAATTCATCTCACTATTTTCACTATTATTTAGAAGGAGGATAAATTATTTGAATACTGATCTTCACTGATTAAACCTTCATTAAAAAATTTACGGAGTACTGGCAGTGGATCTATATAACGATCAGAATTTTTGTATTTTTCACTTATAAAATTGATACTTTTACCTTGTGAAATGTCTTTTTTCAAATTTTTTGAAATTATTAAACCTTCAAAAACAGTTATAAAACCTTTTTTCCCCGTATTATAGCAGTGCTGACACCCGTTCCCTTGGCAAAAAGGGCAATTTCTAGGTATTAATCTTTGATTAAGAATAAGATCTAAGCTTTCAGAGAGATTCCTTACTTCTATACCAAACATCTTTAACCTTTGAAGAACTAAAAAAACATTCTTAGCATGTAACGTGGAAAACACCAAATGACCTGTTATCGAAGATTCAAATAACAATTTTGCAAAATTTTCCTCCCTAATTTCACCCACAACTATTAAATCAGGATCTTGTCTCAATATATATTTTAAAATATCTGATTTCTCTTCCTCGCTTTTTGATAATATTTGAATTATACCTGGATTAATATACTCTACAGGATTTTCTATGCTATGTACTTTTCTCTTTCTTTTGAACTTATTAACTATATACTGCATAGTTGTAGTTTTGCCAGACCCTGTAGGACCAGAAAAAATAAGCATTTTTGATTTTTGATCAATTAATTTTTCAACATTAGAAAGAATCAAAGGTTCCATGAAAATTTTAATATCTTTTATGTTTCTTAATTTTCTTAAGACACAACTTATTCCCTCTGAAGATCTAACAAAGGAAGCTCTATAATTAATGTTTTGAAAGCTAAAAGAACCGTCGATATTTTCAAAATCTTTTACTATATCATATCCACAATTGATAAGTAATTTGTTGAGCACTACTTCGTATTCATATACACCCATAGTCTCCAAAGTTATTAAATCCCCACAGTATCTAGCTTTAACAACTACCTTTCCTTCATGAGGCTCAAAATGAAAATCTGTAATATTTTCATCGTCATATTTTTTCAAAAAGTTATCCAAAATATTTTCTTCAACTTCATAATTTTTTAGGTCTTTATTGTACAAGAGATAGAAATTAGAAGGTTTCCTTTTCATTATTATTATTGTTGTTGTTGGACTTCTTCTCCCGGAATTTCTTCTACATGATCTTGTAAATATTTGTTCAATTTGGATATTTCTTCAGCAACGACACCTTTACCAAATTGTCTATATAAGGCTGGTTGCTCATAAAGGTCTAGATAGTTTTCTTCTCCAGGTAATTTGTCATAACCCGATGCTATAACCGTCACTTTAATAACTTCTGGAGGTAAATCTATAACGGTAATTCCCATTTTTAGTTTTGCATCATCTATTGCGTATGAACGTAAAATTTCGTTAACAATTTTTACATCTTGTGTGGTTGGAGTCTTACCAGCAATGTTTACCAAAGCAGCGGTTGCATTCCTTACAGGATCTTCTAAGATCTTACTATTCAAGGCATTTTTTATAGCTTCTTCGGCTCTTTTTTCTCCTTTTGCAAGACCAATCCCTAGCATGGCAGAACCTTTTATACGTAATACCGAAGCTACGTCTGCAAAATCTAAATTGATCATACCTGGCTTCGTTATCAAATCAGAAATACCTGTTATTGCTTGAATAAGTATTTCATCAGCCTTCTCAAAGGCTTTATCAATGGGAATATCATCGTCGTTATCTATGAGTTTATCGTTTGATATTTTAATTAAACTGTCCACATACTTTTTAGTTTCTTGAAATCCCTTCAAAGCTATTCTTTCTTTTGTTGATCCTTCAAAGTGAAAAGGCAAGGTAACTATCGCCACTGTTAAAATACCCATTTGTGTAGCTAAATCGGCTATAATAGGTACAGCTCCTGTTCCTGTACCTCCCCCTAAACCCGCAGTTATAAATAAAAGATCCGTATCTTTTAAAGTTTCTTTTAAATCATCTTGACTTTCTAAAGCCGATTTTTTACCAATTTCAGGATCTCCGCCGGCACCTAAGCCTTTTGTTAACTCTTTTCCCAATTGAATTTTTGTAGGTGCGTCGTTACTTTCTAATACTTGAACATCCGTGTTAGCTGAAACTAATTCTACATCATCAATACCCTTTTTTATCATTCTCTGAATAGCATTATTCCCTGCTCCTCCGACACCAATAACTTTTATCTTGTAACTTGTTTTCCTACTAAATAATTTATCTCTTTTGTTGATTTCCTCCATTTCAAAGGGCATCTTCTTCTTCACCTCCCGTTATCTTCTTAAAAAAAGTTTTTAAGGCGGTTGTCGTTTTGTTGGAAGGTTTACTTCTTTTGGGGGATTCCGAACGAGTCTCTCTACTTTTTTCATTAAGATTTTCTTCTAATAGATCAATTCTGTACCTTTCTATTAACCCAAAAACACTCTGAAACTCTGGATCTTTTACTAACTCTTCTGGAATATTCTTGAAAGAGTCGAAAGATACTATGGAACTCTTCCTGAAATTTTCACCCATCAGTTCTTTCACAGTGCTTTCAATATTTCTTATCTTCGAACCTCCCCCAGTCAATACTATTCCTCCCTGTAAAGCTCCTACTTCGAAAGTTCTTTCATAACCTATTTTTGAGAGTTCTCCATTTAGCCTGCTTATGATTTCTCTGACCCGAGCAAAAATGATTTTATTTAAAAGACTTAAAGGAACGTAAGAATAACCACTACCCGTCAATAATTGGAAATTCACCTTTTTCATTACTTTAGTCTCTCTTGAACATGCCCCTTCCTCTTCCAATAATCTATGCGCCTCTCTTTCAGAAACCTTAAGTATATTGGAAATATCTTGTAATACATATTTCATTCCATAGGGGAAAGTATAGAATAACTTTGGAATACCCTCTTTAAAAATGATTATCCTACAAGAATTGTAACCGAAATCAATGACAGTGATTCCAACATTTCTATCGTTGGGAGTGGTAATAATATAACTATTCGATAAAGTTGAATCGTATATAGGAATTTCAGAAGTATAGACAATGTCTTTTAAAACGTTAATTAACAATGAAAAAGAATTTTCATCTACCCAAACAATATTTAGCGTTGTAGTTAAAGATTTTTCGGCAAAAAAAGAAACTGGATTTTTTACCCTTTTTTCGTCAATATGAAACTTCACAAAGTTAGAATCTAAAATTATTTTTCCTTCGTCCGTGTATTTTTTGATAACGCTTTTCTTGATGTTTCTAAGTTCATTTTCTCTAATTTCTGTTCTTTTACTAAATTCAACGGTAAAATTCTCTTCGGTAATATTTAAAGAGTTAGTAGAATATCCTACAATAATCTCAGGATTTTTAACCTTTTTTGGAGACTCCTGATTCAACTTTTCTATAAGCGTTTCAATCGATCTACGTAACGATTCCATATCTTGAATTTCACCGTTAATAATACCATCAACTGGCAGTTTACTCAGCGAAATTGGTACTATATTTCCATTTTCGTCTGTTTCAAAAAGGACTCCTTTTAGAAAAAAACTGCCTATATCTATTCCAATTAAATAATTTTTAGCCATACTATAACCCCCGATCATCGATTTTAAAAAAACTATGGTTACTAATAAAATAATTCCCAGGTCCTAATAGCTCTATATCACTAAGTATCGCCAAAAAAACTTCAATTTCTGGTAATTCGAGGTATTTAATTCTTATGTTATTATAACAAAGTATTTCTTTATTTGGAAAATTTATTTCTCTAATCGAAGTATTGTAACATATGCCTTTGATAAAATTGAGTTCTTCCTCTTTTTTAATTTTATCTTTCGAAAAAATTACTTTGATGAATTTTGGTTGTGGATAATCGCTAACAAATGTTATTTTATCATAAATATCAAAATAAAAATATCTATTATTTATTTCTATGTAATAAATACTTTTCTCAATTTCTATTTTATCTTTATAAACAAAAAGTTCTTCTTGAGTTTCATCAAAAAAAGGGCTGAGATGGTAAAAACAAATTATTAAAAGTAGAAGGTAAAAAAAGGTTAAAGTTAACTTTTTCCATTGCACTAAATATCGAGCTCTTTCACCTTATTAGCATTAGATTCAATGAACTCTCTTCTAACCGAAGGATCGTATCCCATGAGTATTTCTATCATCTCTTCTGCCATTTCTAAATCTTCCATCTTTATTTTCACAAGTTTTCTAGTTTCTCTATCCATAGTGGTTTCTCTCAATTGGTCAGGGTTCATTTCTCCTAACCCCTTATATCTTTGTAGCCTCCATTTTTTATCCCCATACTTTTTCTTCAATTCTTCAAGTTCGTCATCAGAATAAAGATAAAAATGTTGTTTTCCAACTTCAAATCTATACAAAGGTGGTTGAGCAATGTATACATGACCTTCTTCTATTAGAGAACGCATATATTTGTGAAAAAGTGTCAATACCAAAGTTCTAATATGGGCACCATCAACATCTGCATCAGTCATGATAATGATTTTACCATATCTCAATTTGGACAAATTAAACTCTTCTCCTATGCCAGTTCCCAAAGCTGTGAAAATATTTGAAACTTGTTCATTTTTTAAAAGTTTCAAAAAGTCAGTTTTCTCTGCATTTAGAATTTTTCCTCTTAAAGGTAAAATTGCCTGGTACATCCTGTCTCTAGCTTGTTTTGCATTTCCCCCCGCAGAATCTCCTTCAACTATAAAAAGTTCTGATTCGTTTAAATCCCTCGACGTACAATCTGCCAATTTACCTGGTAAAGTTGTATTTTCGAATATTGTTTTTCTTTTAATGCTATCTCTGGCTCTTTTAGCCGCCAGTCTTTTTTTGTAGGCTAAAAACATTCTTTCAAAAATGTTTTTTGCTTCTTTTATATTTGCATCAAAATATAAAGATAATTTTTCTGTAGTTATTTGATTTACTGCTTCTCTAGCAACTTTAGATCCCAATCTTCCCTTTGTTTGACCTTCGAAAACAGGATTGGGCATTTTTATATGTATTATGGCTAATAATCCTTCTCTCACATCTTCTCCACTAAAATTCTCGTCTTTTTCCTTTAAAACGTTGTACTTTCTTGCATATTCATTTGATAATCTTGTTAGAGCCTGTTTAAATCCAGATTCATGTTCTCCTCCATCGATAGTTCTAATGTTGTTCACAAAAGAAATAACATTGCTTTCTTCAGAATCGGTATATACAAAAGCTATTTCCACTTGAATTTCAGACTCCACTTTACTATATTGATATGATCCATACATATAAACCGGCTCGGAAATAGAATTCATTTTCCGCCGTTTCAAGATGTAATTTATAAATTCATTTAACCCACCTTGAAAATGAAATTCTTGCCTATAATCTCTTTTTCTATCTTCAAAGATAACTTTCAAGTTAGGATTTAAAAAGGCTATTTCTTTCAACCTATTCTCTATTAATCGTGATTCAACTGTGATATCTCCATCATCGAATATTTCTTTATCAGGGAGAAATTTCACAACAGTACCAGTCTTGTCTGTTTCGCCTATAACAATTACATCTGTTTGAGGAACGCCTTTTGCATACTTTTGATAGTATATTTTTCCGTCTCTGTAGACCTTTACCTCCATATATTCGGAAAGAGCGTTAACAACCGATGCTCCTACTCCATGAAGCCCTCCACTAACCTTATAGGCTTTCTTATCGAACTTTCCACCCGCATGAAGCGAAGTCATAACTAACTCCAATGTATTTTTGTTTTCAGTTGGGTGTATATCTACAGGTATACCTCTTCCATTATCCTCAACTTCAATAGAATCATCCTCATTCAAAGTAACTCGGATTGTATCACAAAAGCCATTAACATGCTCATCTATGGCGTTATCAATTATTTCATAAACCATATGGTTTAATCCGGTTTTACCCGTTGATCCAATGTACATTCCAGGTCTTAACCTAACAGGTTCTAGTCCTTTTAAGACTTTTATATCGTTTCCAGAATATGTTTTTTCTACCATTTAAACACCTCCACAAGAGTTCCTCAAGAAACAATTCTAATTCTATTTATCGTTTCATTTTCTAGAATAGAATTTAATGCGTTCAACAATATTTTTTCCCTAAAAAGTATTTCCTGTTTAACATAATTGTTTTCACAGGCTATTTCCACTACCTTCTCTTTTAAGAGATAATTTTTAACTGTTACATGTTTTGATAAATTCTCAGGCATATACTTAGGTAATTCTTCTCTTAATTTTTTTATTATATATATTTTTTTGTAGACCAAATTTTTTTTAGAAAGTTGTTTTAAAACTCCTTCAAACTTTTCCTCCATTTAGACCATCTTAGTAATATACTGTTTCCCTTAATCTTCTATTTTTTCTGTAATGAAATCTTTCCAATTATCGAGAATAGCTTCAGTTACTACACCAGGTACAGTAAAAGTAAAATCAGGAAAAATTCTTCTAACAGGTACTACCCCTCTTGAAGTGTGGGTAAGAAATACTTCCTCAGCAGATAAAAGTTCCCATACTTGAACATTTGCTTTCTCTTCAACTTCTAAAGATAAATCATTTGCTAATTCAAGGACATCTTCTCTGGTTATCCCCGGTAATATTCCTGATGAAATATGAGGTGTCAACAAAACGCCACCACTGACGTAAAAAATATTAGAATATGTGCCTTCGGTAACATTACCGAACTCATTCAAAATGATGGAATCATAATAATAATCGTATTTTTTATGGATGTATTTGATCGATCCATTTAAAGGTGTTTTTACATAATAAGGAATAATAGGAGACGAAGTTTTTCTTTCTCTAGCTATATTTACTACCACGCCTTCTTCAATTAAATCTACATCCTCTTTTAATTCTTCAACAAAGCAATAAAATGTTTTATATTTAGAAGTGAAAGGAGTTACATATATTTTAAATCTGAATTCTTCATAATTATGAATCTTTTTTGCCTGATTTAAAATTATTTTTATCTTTTCCAGAGGTGGTATTTCAAGTGCCATAAAATCAGCAGATCGCTTCAACCTGTCATAATGCCTTTTTAAATTGTAAGGAATACCTGAATAAGTTCTGAGTACATCATAAATGGAATAACCATTCACGAACCCTTCATCATCTCCACTAACCAAGGGAAATTCTACCCACTCTTTACCATTATAAAACATTCGATACCACCCCTTTATTTTCTTTAGACAAAGAAGATATCATTGTATTAAAAAACTGACCTTTTTCAATTTTTTTCTCATGAAATTGAACATTATGGGGAATATAATATTCATCGTATCCAAAAAAAACATCTTTTAAGCGATTTTCTGTCAATACCTTAACTTTAGACCCTATGATACCATTAAGGTAATTTTCTCTTGAGAGATCGGCAATTTTATTCATTTGTGAAAGTCTGGCCTTTTTCTCATTTCCAGGTATCTGATTTTTCATCTTAGCAGCTACAGTCCCTTCACGTGGTGAATACCTAAAACTATGGACTTTCAAAAGCTTAAGTTCTTCAATTGAATCAAACATGATACCTAAATCTTTCTCATCTTCACCTGGAAAACCAACTATGAGATCACAGGTAATAGAAAATTTTGAGTCGTATTTTCTTAAGTTTTCAATGGCTGTATAAATCATTTTTCTATTATACTTTCTATTCATTGTTTCTAAAATTTTATCGGAAAAATGTTGAATCGAAAGATGTACGTGTCTTTCAAATATTGGATAAGCGTTCAATATGGCAGACAAATTATCGGTTATTATTTCAGGATATAGAGATGTTATTCTTATTCTAATTTCTTTATCAGCAAAACGCTTCCCAATTTGATTTAATAGTTCTTCCAAGGTTTCTGAATTGTCCACTCCATAATATCCCAAATTTGTTCCGGTAAGCACTATTTCTTTATAACCTTTTTCTATGAATTTTTCTATACTTTTAATAACTTCTTCTTTTGGTAAACTGACTATTTTTAATCCTCTCAAAAATCTTATTTTACAGAATGTGCAGGAGTTAATACATCCTTCCTCTATGGGTAAAAAAACCCTTGTTCGGTTATCGTACGGTTCGTTGGGAACTAATATGTCATATTTTTCATTATGGAGCCAAAAATGCTTATCTGAGTATATACCTTCTTCGTACAAAAAACGGTCTATTTGTTTTTTTTCAAAATTACCTAAGACCACATCGGCACCTAATTTATTTAATTCTTCGGGATCAGAAATAGAATAACAACCTGTAGCTATAATCTTTGAATTTTCATTTAATTTTTTTAATCTCCTAATTGTCTGTCTAACCTTCCTTTCAGCCTCTGAAGTAACAGCACAAGTGTTTAAAACGTATATATCACTTTCACCCATTTTTTCTTCAAATACAATATCAAAATGAGGAGATAATTTCTCGGCCATCGCCTGACTTTCGGCTTGGTTCATTTTACATCCAAAAGTAATAAAAGAAACTTTACGCTTCATATTCTATTTCACCGCTCAATGTTCTACTAAGTAAACCTATTCTCCTAATAACCCCTACCAATCTTTCATTATCATCAACGACAGGCAAAACCTTTAACTTATTTTTTATAATTACATCTGCCACATGCAAAACCGTATCATCAAAGTAAACCTTAAATGGCTTTTTTATCATAAAATCAGATACTGGACGATCCAATATTTTTTTCAATCCATTAAAAAATTGATGGCTATCCGGTATAAAAGAAGTAGTTTCCATGAGCTTCAAATACCCCGGAAGTGAGGCATCAATGATACCGCTTTCGCTTAAATACCCTACCAGTCTAAAATCACTTGTAACTATGGGAAGTGCAGATAAATTATGCCTTCGACATACAGTAATAAAACGCTCTACTTTCTCATCTTCCATTAAAGATGTTAGATCTCTCTCCATTATTTCTTTAGCTTTCAAGGTAAACACCTCTTTGTTATTCTAATCTTTCAATGGAAAACCTATTTAAACTTCTTTTTATATCTTCTAAAGTTCCTATCTTTTTTTCTATATAATCCGTTTTGGAAATGGCACTAGCCATACCGAATTTTGCAGCTTCAAAATAATTGAAATTATAATTTATTATGTAGTATAATATTCCCGACATAAATGCATCCCCCGCCCCAAAAAGATGTGACTTCTCAATTTTTTCCTCCGGATTAAAAAGCCACACACCCTCATTAGTTGTTATTACGTCACCGAAAATCTGATAACTCATAACAACTAATCTGGCACCATTTTCTATAATTTTTTTTGAAGCATCAATAAAATCATCAATACTTTCCAGAGTTTTTCCAAAAATTTCTGTTTTTCTTCTAAAGTCTGGTCTTACAACGGTAGGACAATTATTTAAAATAGCTTCTTCAAAACAAGGGCCAAATGATTCCATGTAAGTAGTTTTTCCTCTTTTCTTAGCTTCCAACATCAAATCGGAATAAACACTACTTTTCAAACCTGGAGGAACACTCCCAGACACTACGACATGTTCCACTAATGAAAGAGAATTTTTGTATCTCCTCAAAAAATGATCGTAATCCTCATTGTTAATAAAAGGACCTTTACTGTTTATCAATGTTATTACTTCTTTTAAGGGATCTATTATTTCAATATTTTCTCTACTTTCTTCGTCTGAATAAACAAAATTCATTGTTATATTATCATACGCTGAAAGTTTGCTCTGAATAACGTTACCTATGTATCCCCCCAAAAAACCTGTTACTATCGATTTTATTTGTAAATTAGATAGCATTATTGAAACGTTAATACCTTTACCTCCTGGTTCCATTTTGGAATTTGAAGGATTTTCTATTCTATACATATTCCCTACTTCAAAATTATCAATTATAACTTCTCTATCCAACGAAGGATTTAAAGTGACTGATAAAAAATCGTACTCCATCGATTTCCTCCTAATACCAATATTATTTTATTAGTTATAGAAATTCAAAACTTGCTTTTGACGACCTTTTGCCCCATAACTCACCTTCTGCAGAGAGAGTTCTACCCTGTTACCTTTTTATAGTCAAAAATCGAATTTTTGAATATCTTCTTATTTCTAAATCGTCTCTATCTTGTTTGAATAATCGCCTATTTTTTATATTATATCATAACAAACCTAAGTATTATTAACCGAAAAATTAAAATAACGGGTACAAAAGACCCGTTATTTTAAAAGATAG
>NZ_JALY01000104.1:0-2664 GCF_002924615.1 Petrotoga halophila DSM 16923
GCTATGGCTAACCGAATACTGTACCACCCTGCTAACCTAATTATGTACCATATAGAAAGAAGAAGTTCTTTTCTTTCTCTTTTCATATGAAAAGAGAAAAATCGAATATTTATCACTTTTGCTGAATTTCTCGTCTTTGGTTCCTGTAACGGTAGCTTTCTCCGTTGAATAGTATTATCTTACTGTTGTGGATTAACCTGTCGATAATCGCTGCTGTCATCCTTTCATCGTGAAATATTTTAGCCCATTCTGCAAATTCAAGATTGCTGTTTACTAAGATAGATCCTTTTTCATACCTTTCAGAGAATATTTGGAACATGAGTTGTGTAACTTGGTCGGATAACTGCACGTATCCTAGTTCATCAATTATTAGTAAGTCTACTTTGCTCAGCTTTTTTTGGAATTTTGTTAGTTGTCGTTCTTCCTGCATTTCAACTAAGAGGTTCCCAAGGTTGGCTGCTGTGAAAAAACTTACTGTTTTCCCTTTCTTACATGCTTGTATTCCTATCGCTATACTTATGTGTGTTTTTCCTGCACCTGGTGATCCTAAGAACAAAAGATTTGTCTTTTCTTCGATGAACTTACATTGACTGAGTTCCAGTATTTCCTTCTTTGATAGGTAAGGCGCTTGACTGAAATCAAATTGGTCTATCGTCTTTAGATTAGGGAACTTTGCTTGGTGTAACAACCTTTGAAATCTGTTGTTCCCCCTTGATAGGACTTCACATTGAATCAAAGTTTCAAAAAATCTTTCGTTGTCCCAATCGTTTCTTTTTGCCTCTTGTAGTATATCGTCATACCGTTCTAATATACCAGATAGTCGACAATATTTCAGCTGTTCTCTTAGTTCATCTTTCATTTTCACACCCCACTTTTCGAAGTAGTTCATTGTAAGTGCTTAAAGACATGTAAGTGGTGGTGTGTTTGTCTACGTCAAGGGATTTTAGCTTTTCTTCCGATAGGAGTTCCGTTTTGGGTTTGTGTTGTGTTTGATACCTTAGTACGCTTAACACTTCTTGGTAACTGTAGCGGTTCTTTTCGTCCAATTCCTTTAGTACCTTTGCAACAACTTCAACGGTGTATTGTTGGGTTAATTTTAGTATGTCTATGAACTCTCTTGTTCCTTTTGAATCAGAGTTAAGATGAGCTTGCAGCATCTTATGGTACTTTTCATATATCTGAGGTAATCCCCAATCTTGAATGACCTTAGCTTGTTCGTATGCCCTTGCCTTTTTTCTTAGTAAAGGTAGAAAATGGTATGGGTTTAAACTCTCTTTGTTTTTCCCAAACATCCTTTCGTGTTCTGCTATAACTTCTCCTTTGTAGATTACCTTTACCTTGAATGGGTAGATGTGAATTTCAACCTTTTTACCAACGTAATTTGTTGGTACAGAGTATCTGTTCTTTTCCAAATGAATCAGTTGGTATGTGTCAACTTTTGCTTCCTTTATCCTTGCATATACGTATCTTTCTTTGAGAGGAAGAAAATCTTCATCAAGGATTCTCTTTTCCCAACTCTCTCCTTCATACCTTCCTTTTTTGAGCCTTTGATGACATTTTTCCTTCAATTCCAAATTGAGTATATCAAAACTTTTGAACTCAACTCTCGGTAGGAAGTAGTTGTTTTCAACGTATTTAACAAGGTTTTCTACCATCCCTTTTTCATTGCCTTTAGCTGGACCACAGAACTCAGATTCAAAACAGTAGAAGGACTGGAATTTGACAAACTCTTCTTGTAGTATCCTTTCTCTTCCTGTTAGTACTTCCTTCACCGCAGGTTTTAAATTGTCAAAGATTATCTTTTTTGGAACTCCACCAAAAAAATCAAACGCCGATGTTAATCCATCAAAGAAAAACTCTGTAGACTCTCCTGGATAAGCTTTAACAAACTCCACCTTGCTGTAGCATAACTTTGCACAGAATACGTGTATCTTTCTTGGCATCTTATCTTGCATCACGTAAACTTCACCAAAGTCTGCCTGCATACTACCTCTTAGTGGCACTAATTTCAAAAAACCTTCTTTTTGATTGATACCAAGTTTCTCTTCTATCTTCCTTGCTTGATAGGTGAAGGAGGAATAACTTCCTTTGTATCCTTCTTCACAGATGAGTTCGTATATACGCCTTTTGGTTAACTTTTGATTCTTGGGTTGGTTTGAATTGTATTCCAACAAATGTTTGATACGTTTTTCAAAATCACCATTTACAGGTTTATCTCTCTCAACGTTCATATGATACTTCTGTTCTGGGTTCTCGATAGCTCTTTTGACCGTTGCTCTGTGTATCCCCATTTCTTTTGCTATCGCTCTTTGACTTTTGTGTTTGTTAAAATACAAAAATCTTATATAATTGTATTGTACCATCTCTATCACCTTTCTTTTCCTCCTGTACAATTTTTTTATCCAAATTCATTATACAGGATTTGTGTGATAGGGTGGTACACTTTTCGTTTAGCCGACTCTTATTTTTGGTACACTTTTCGTTTAGTAAGTGCAGGAAAAAGATACTCATGAAAAATCTTATAATAATCGCTGAAAAAATCTTCTAATAGCTTAAATTCTTCCTTTTTCTTATCGCTCATTTTTATCACCCCACTTTGTAGTAGCAATTCCCATACTTTTAAGCGTTTTAGAAAGTATCCCGACAATTGGTCCAACAGATGGT
>NZ_JALY01000192.1:0-10150 GCF_002924615.1 Petrotoga halophila DSM 16923
CCTTCTGCCCTTTCTTTTTATGTGTTTGAAGGGGAAGAAAGAGAAGAGTTTGTGGAAATTATCAGCAATTTTTAAATCGGGTAGGAGGTAGATAATTAATTAATTAATTAATTTATTTATTTATCTACCGTCCTTCCTCATCTTCCAATGAGTATTATGACCTCTGCTAACTTCTCAAGATTCAGCCATACATTGCTGCATGGGTTGCCTTAACAGCATGTTCTTGAGATCTCCCCAGGTAAGTGCAATAACTTTCATCCCATATATCCGCCAGATCTACTCCGTGAAGTTCTGGATAGCTGTTGGACTTCGTTTTGTTAGGCAAACTCGTCCACTCCACTTAGCCTTGTATCTGGTTCTTGTTCATCGGACCGGGACTTTGTCTTGGGCTTCCTTCAGATTCCACCTCACGATGGACACCCTTGCCTTCGACTAGTGGTTCCCGCTACCTGGCCCACAACGGACTTTCACCGCTTAGCTATTGCCCATGCTGGGCAACTTGGTCGGCTTTTAGTTTAAAGTATGGTCTATTTTTTGTCTTTAAGCTTGAGATCTTATAATAGATTTTTATTCAATAACTTATCTATCTTCAATTGGAAAAGATACGTATTTAGGAATACCCTGAGTTTGACAATTACAAAAATGTAAGAATTCTAAAACAGGCATGAATAAATGTAAAAAAGCGTTTTTTGCTTTCTGTGTTTTTCAAAAGTGTCACTACATCAAAAATTTTTTTCAAAAAAATAGGCGATTTATTCTCTCAAACTCGCTTTCTTTCGTTCGGTTTACTGAAAAACCATCTCTCAACTGTCAAACTCAAGAGAACACATTGTGATGAATTTCATATCTTAGATCATGCAAAGAACGCTTGAATTAGAACAAAAATATTTGTTATTAAGTGCAACTAAAATACTCCAAGACAAGCGGTTTTTATGCATGACGCAGGTTGAACCTGAGTAAAAAATTTTCTTTTATTTTCTTCAACCTCTTCAGGACTTGTCTGAGTAATGTTACCGAGCCTATACCTTTTATCATCTTTATGTTGATAACATGGATATATACTTCCATCCGAATCGATTACTATAGATTGTCTTGTGAAAGGGCAATCGCTCAATCTTGGAGGAGCTCCAAACTTCATAATTGAATAAATTAATCCTAAATAGTATTCTTTATTATTTTGTTTAGCCCATGAATTTAAGCTGTTTAATATTAAAGATTGTTCTTGCTTGGAGCAATTACCTAAAAATAGTGGGTTATCTTCTCCAACTGCAATAGGATGAAACCTGATTCCAAAATTATTCCGCCTTGCAAAATTTATTAGTTCTTCAATTTGATCAAAATTACCTTTACTAATAATAGAGGTCAAATACCTGCGCCTGACCTTATGATCGCGTAGTTTTAAAATCCCTTCCATTGTTCTTTCAAATCCACCACGATGTTGTTTGTGATAATTAGAAGATATACTGTCTAAACTCACACAAACCTCAACATTATTATCACGAAAGAAACTTGCATGTTTATCAGTTAGTAATGTGCCATTGGTCAAAACTCTGGTATCAATTCCGTATCTTATAGGTATCTCCACAAACTCAAAAAAATCTCTCCTTAATAAGGGCTCTCCTCCAGTAAAGGTAATGGATTCTATTTTCATTAAATGCATGCATTTTTCAACCCATTGTTCAACATCTGAAGGTTTTAAACGAGTGGGAGAATAGTGAAGGTTACCTACCTGGTAATAGCAATAGGAGCAACTTAAATTACAACCACCCATAATTAAAAAAGATTGATGGAGCATCTCTTCACCTCTTATTGGAAATATCCCGAAAATAACTTTATCAGGAAATGAATGTCTATTTTTGCTGCTGATGCAAATCTGCTTAAAAATTCATCAACTTGAACAATTCGAGTGCTAGAACAAAGTAACTCATTTAAAAGATTGAAGTAACTATTTGTTCCTAATGTTTCAAATATATCGTGCCATTTCAACAATAGAAACGCATACTTTTGAAATTTATTATTTGAAATTTCATTTTTTTTGTACCAGTTTAAACGACGCTCTAAAAAGGAATGCCCAAAACGGTAAGTATCATATAATAACTGTAAATGTTCTGCTATTGTTTCTGTAAGTAACGATGCACCTTTACCCCTAAACTTAATATTATTTCCAAACCACTGATGAGCGATTTCATGGGGTAAATAACTAAATAGTAGAGTTTCTGGACTGGCTAGCAATTCCTTTCGAAATAATATTAAATGTGAAAAACTTACTGCATTCGCAATATCTCCTGAATATGTTGAAATGTGAAGATACTTAAGAGGTTTAAAGTGGTCTTCATAATATTGAATAATTTTTGTAATTTCTGATTTATAATCCCATTTATCTTTAAGTGGAACATTAGATATAACTGATCCGTAATAATAACTGTATTGAAAATTGCTAGGTTCGGTCTCTATATTAATTACGATATTTCTAATATCTTCAAAAAACAATTCATTTTTGTTAGCTATACTATGATTTGAAGAATAATAAAGAGAACTATCATTAATTTTTACAACAGCTGGACAAGAAATTGTCCAGGTGGGGAGTGTAAAAGATCCTTTTTGTGACGTTAGCAACAATGAAGATACATCTTCCCAGACAAGTATATAACTTAAATTTATCCTACTTATTCCTTCATGAAGTGCCCCAATAATAAAAGGGCCAAATCTTTGATAATCAACAATCATTAAATCATTGATTGATATTTTTTTTATTTTTTTTATTTTTTCTTCAACTAATAGTATCAAATAAGAGTCTATATTAACTCCTCTTATTTGGTACTGTACATTTAGGGTCAATTCATTTCCTACTTTTTCGATTACAATATTTGCTTGGCATTTATCAAAAAGCTCATCTCTACCATCAAAAAAAACTGTTAGCCACTCTATCGTATTCTCAGTATAGTAAGCAACAAAAATCTTCCTTTCTCCTTTTTTACCAAAAAGGACTAAAAAGAACTGATCCCCATCTTCGATAGGTATATAAGGAATTAAATCGTGAAAGTCGATCCAATTACCGTTAAGAGATAAAATTTCTATCTTTTTTTTATTGTAAAGAAAATGTCTTATTGTCATGACATAAATCATTCCAAAATTGTTATCGTAGGTTCATCAATTATGATGTCATAATGATACTCAGTGGAAATTTGCCCACCTATATCTGTATTGTTACCAAAACCAAAATGGCAAGTTCCGTAAGCCTTTTCACCTGAAGATAACGAAAATAGCTTAGCCATTGATCTATTGGTGCCTATACCAAATTCCCCTAAAAAGGATTCATTAGGTATTTTAAGAAACCTTTCATCTTCAAATCTAGCAACACCATTCTTTATACTAATCTCTATCTTTTTCTTACCCACTTTTGTTACTAGTACTCCATTTGAAGCTTTTTCAATGGGCGCAAAAAAGACCTCTCCACATGGCAGTTGCAAAATACTTTTATTCGTTTTGTTAATAAGACAATCTTCAGTATGGATAGGGCGCTCTTCTCGTTTAATTAATATGTCGGTACCGTTACTGGTAGTTATTCGATATGCACGTCCCCTATTCAACCAATTTTTTAAGCGTTCATTTTCTGTATGAACATTTGAGTAATCAGCACATAAAGCCCGGATATATAAGTGACTTACTAGTTCTTTGAGCGAAGATTCTATATCTTCAGGTGGCCAGTCAATCATAATAGTAGGTTGACCAGAGGTTTGAAGTTCGATAAATCTCTCATGCAAGCGTTTTTGAAATATATAATCGCGGGCTTCTATTGGTAGTCCGAATATCGTCAAATCAGCTTCGTAGAAACCTAACGGCTCAATAAAAAATAATCCATTTTCACATCTTTTGGGAATCCACGAGTTAATATCTTTTTCTTCATTAGGAATACGAACCATTATAGTATTAACTTCATATTTTTCCAATACGTTTTTAAGTTCTATCCAAACGTATTCATTCTCTTTAAAGATAATGATCACTTTTTTAAATTGATCAATTACTCCGCATTCAGATAGTACCTTATGGAAACAAGTATTGATTTCACTATTTTGATTTCTCGACATTCTGTACCCCTTCTCTCACAGTTCTTATTGCAGTACCGATTTTGATTAATAGTGTAATTGTAATAAGGCTTCCTATAAATGCTAACAACCAATTGTAGCGAAAACCTATCTGATCCGCAATATAACCACTTACTAAAGGAATAGTAAAACCAAACAAGGATCCAGCAGCAGAAATAGCTGAAATATAAGATGCTCTCCTCTCACTTGGAATGAAATCATGAACCCATACTGAACTTGCACTCTTATCTATGCCCAATCCCAATTCGATTAAACTAGCTCCTAAGTAGAAAGCAACAATTGAAGTGTGAGAAACAATTGTAATAGAACCAATTGCAATTAAACCTTGTCCTATTATTGATACTTTCACACCTTCAAAACGCTTTAGAAGTATGCCTGCTAAACTATTTCCAACGGCTAATACTACAAGAAAAATAGCCATTGTAAAACCTAAGTATGCGGTAGACAATTTAAGCTCTTTGACCATATATAATTGCCATATCATTACAAAGGTCTGGAAAGCAATTCTTCCTGTCATAGAGTAAATCAAAATTAATCTCATTGTGGCACTTTTAAAAATATCAATTGTGTTTCGAACAAGGGCTTTCCTAAATGAAATTGCCCTATCTCCGTAATTTTCATTTAAAATAAAAATAAGCATGATCGATGTTCCAAGTGCCATTATACCAGCAACTAATAAGGGAAAATCCGGACGACCAATTGCAAGAACAGAGGACAATAAAGCCACGATAGCGCCGAATATTAGTGAAATTGCATTTGCATTCGGAAACACTTTCGCTTTTAAATGCGCTCGACCCTCTTTAGTAATTTCATCAACAAACCAAGCTCCTGGAGTACCACTAATCAATGAAACGCCGACTGCCCACAATAAAATACTCAAGATAAAAGTAAATAGATTATTTGCTTGGAAGAATACCAGTAACCCGATGGACCATATAAAAAATCCTAACACTAACGATCTTTTCCTCCCGTATTTATCAGCAATGTTTCCAGTTGGAAAGTCAAATATACTTAACGCTATTGAAGAAATCGCTAATACCTGGCCAATTTGAAATGAAGTTAATCCCCTTAAACCCATATGAGCAACATAGACGGTTCCGAATAATTTATCAATACCGTTATAAAGGATAATAATAAAATAATATTTCATTATTGTAGAGTCGGGTTTCATTGATTTACCAAAACGCCCCATAGGTCAGATCCTCCTGTTTTTATAAGATTATTATCGATACCATTTACCTCACTGTATTTTTGTATAGCTAAGATACCCACAAGGGGCGCCAAAGTATCAATTGGATTTAAATATGCTTCAAGTAGAATTGATGCAATAATTTCAGAAGGCAAGTCGGTTAAGTTAGACAAATAAGACATTGAAGATGACCAGTCAGCATTCTGTTTGTGAACGCATAACACCGCCAAAGCCTTTAGAGCCATAACAAAATGATCCCTTTTATTCCAAAGGTTCATTTCTTCATCAAAGTTCAATAATAAATACTGATCTTGGACATACTTTGCCCAACCTTCTATGAAAAAAATGTTCTCATATGATAATCTGCATAAATTATTCTTGTTACTTGAATAGTAAAGTGTGCGTTCATAATGGTGGCCAGGGTATACCTCATGTACTAAATCTAAGATAAGTTGGCTTTGGTTACTATAAGAGCTTGGTCTACAGAAAAAGTAAAAGGATGGTTCATTCGTTAATGTATTAACTATCGCGTACGAAGCTCGTGGCTTGTTAATATCTTCATCGTTTAGATCATTTATTAATGAAATTTTTAAACTACCAAGTAACATATTAGAGATATCAAATAGACTAGCGAAGGCAATGGATATGTCTTGTAATTTTTTTTTAATCCAAGCTTTTTCAACCTTAATACCATTCTTTTTAGTTCGTATCTGAGAAGCAATTACTTTGGTATCTGATATTATCTTCAAGCATTTTTCTCTAAGGAACTCTGAATCTATCTTAATTCCAGAGATGTCATCAATAACCCTTTCAAGCTGATTTAAATTCCAAGGTTTTATAATCGGATGTAGGACTGTTTTGTCCTCCAACCTGTTTCTAAACTCTTGTAGAGGTTTTAAAATAGACTGTATAAATTTTTCTGATTCCCCCCGATTAACTAGGACTTCCTCGAGCATTTGAGAAATACGTTTTAATTTTATAGAACCCCATATTCGTTCTATGGAGGGCACCCTTTGCCAATCTAAATTTTCGATTGCAGTAAAACATAGATCAGGTATAGACTTTATACGAGCATCAAACCATTCCTTACTAAAGCTTTTCGATAATTCAGATTGGAATATATCCACAAAAAAATTCAGCTGTCGTTCGATATAAAAATAAGGTCTCGTCTGCCATTCTGACAAAACATCCATTTCAAATAATCTATAATTTATTGATTTAATTAGCATTTGAAAATCAATTGAATCCTCGTGAATAGCTAGTAATTTATTTTTTAGCTCATATAATTTATTAATAGAAGATGTTATTACTGACTTATTAAGTGTTACAAACGGAACCTGGCAATCTAATCCCCATCTCATTATTCTTCCCGGAAGAATTTTTTGCACGACTTTTAAATACTCCTCACATAACTCCGTCGTTTTAACTTGATCAAACCTCGCTTCTTGTTCTATTTTTACTCTATTACTTTCCATCTTCCAGCACCGTCCTTAGGAAATATTATTAAATCATATATTGAGTTGGTTTTGAATATTTGAGACAGGAGTCTTTCCCAACCAAATGCAATTGTATAAAGAGGTGGAGCTCCATTTTGAAGAGCTTCAATGTAGTAATTATAATCTTCCAAATTTATATTCGCTCCCCTGCTTGCAACAATTAAGTTCTCCTTAAACTTTAGAGCATCATGTTCTTTTTCACCACCACTTGCAATTTCTACGCCATTTAAAATTAAATCATGACTTCTTAAATATATTTTTCCATTTTCTTTATAAGTACGACCAAACAAACTTCTACTAAAATGTTTTAAGTACTTTAATTCCTTTTCATTTAACTCATCCATTTTAAATAAATATGGGAAGTTCTCCACCCATCCAATACCTATCTCTTTTATTGATTGGTTTAAGTATTTCGCCAATTGTCGACAAAAAGCTTTTATTAGTGGATCGTACCTTTCACTCTTAGGTTGAAGTATAAAAAGTGTAACATCACTTTTTATATTAAATTTAGAAATCCACGCCTTAAAATTTTTCAAGTGGATATTACCATACTTTTTCACATTTCCACCCGACATGGTCATAATACCTACATTTTCGAAGTACTTACCTAGAGATTCAAGCAACGTTCGAAGAACAAATTCAGGCAGTAATGATTTTACTAATACACCTTGAAAAAGACTATCAGTTTGAGAATTAATAATTTCTTTCGAATAAATAATTGGAGTTAGAATCTCATTATATCGAAAGTCAGGTCGATCATTACCAAATTTCATGATTGATTCATCGTACGTTATTCGAGAAAAACTATTTGAAAAACCTTCGCCTTTTAAATTGTTTATGAGATGCGAAATCAATCTCTCAGAAAATTCTCTTCCTTCTTCCATGCTGGTAAAAGCCATAGTTAAGTGTAATTGGTTAAATTCTAGTGACTTAGTATTATCATCTCCCTGGGGATCCCACCTAAAACAGCGAGAAAATTGAAATGTCCTTTCAAGACCGCCAATTGCAATTAATAGTGATGGAACTAATGGAGATTGAAGGAGGGAATACATTGAATTATGAAATTCAGGATGAACAGCCTCTAACTCCAGCTGCCCATATTCTCTAATAGGCGGCTCCCATAAGATGGGTGTTCTTATTTCTATAAAATTGTTTTCTAATAGAAAACCTCGAACAAGTTGTTCAGCGATATTCATCTGCCGAAGTAAGTTCACATGTTCTGTTTGTCTATATTTTTTTATTGATTGAACTTTATCATTTGAAATAATTAAATTCGATCGGCTGATTATGCTCAATTCTTTTACCATTATTTTATTACCACAATAAAGCCCTTTGACCTGGACACGGCTTCCTATTTCAGAAGAAAGTTTTTCATCGATATCTTTTATAATGATTGCACCCGTGAAATCACGAACAATTAAGTCTTCATTGGATACGGCTAACCAACCGCAAATTTTTACCATAGAATTTTCTGGTAATTGATCCAACTGTTTAATCAATGTTCTCTTTTGAAGATTCACCTTTTCACCACCCACTCGACCATATCTTTATAAAATTTACATCGATCTGGATTTAATTCTCCCCTGCGTAAAGCCAGTTCAAGGCTGCAAGGACCACCACAGATTTGACTAGCAATGCAAGTATCGCATTCAGGATGATCAGAAGTGTTATAATGCCACAATCTGAATTTTGATTCTTGCTTTATCTGTTTTGGGTCATCCGATACACATCTATCGTCTTGGTGATGAACAAGACAATAAGAAAAATCGCCTGTTGCAGAAATATATATTGACCACTCTGCTTCAGCTTCTCCACTATTTCCATCCACACAACGACCAACTTGAGCAGACTTTGATTTGATTATTTTGGGAATGAACGTCCCCGGTCCAACGAAATTAACATTTTTTTCAATGCAGTATTCCCACGCCTTTTGAGTGGCTTTCGCAAGACCATGTCCTTCTACCTCCCAACCTGCCTCTGTCGGTTGAGGAGAATTAACACCAACAGTTGTTGCTCCCAAATCTTCAACAAAATGCTTAACAATTTCTGGAATATGAACCAAATTGTCATTCCGCGGTGTAAGCAAAATATTAACATTTCCACCTGAACTCCTAAAATTATGAATTCCTTGTAAAACTCTATCATATGTTCCTTGCCCTCCTTTAAACACGCGACTTTTATCGTTAAGGTCTTTCCACCCATCAAGGCTAAATGCTACATCAAAATTCCATTTGTTTAAATAATCTGCAATTTTTTTTGTCATAAGAGTTCCATTAGTTGTAATTATTTGTGAATAATTGCTTATATTATTTTTATTTTTCGCATCAACTAACATTTCATTACCCCTCTGTATTAGATCAAATTTTAGAAGTGGTTCCCCACCAAAATATTGTACACGTGGTACGTTTCCTCGATTCTCCTCAATAAACCAGTTCATAATCTCAACAAATTTTTCCATACTCATAACTGGCTGACGATGCTTATAAAATTGTTGTTGAAAACAGTAGGAACAAGCCATATTGCATTGCTCAGTAAGATCAATGCGCATAAAACCTATTCTTCCCTTCTTCTCTCTCAGTGCCTTACTCCGCAGTTCCCTCAATCGTTTTAATGCTTGATTTGACTCGTTTTCCTCTTTATAAACAATAATTTTTGAATCAAATAATTCAGATAACTCTTTAGTAATGTTTACACACTTTGAAGGAACCAAATATTTATTTATAATTTCGTAGTAAGATTGTTCTCCTTCAAATATTTCAAGATTCAAGCTATTGAATATTATTGTTTTATCACCTTTTTTAAATGTATGAAGGTATCTTGATTTAACAAGTTCTTTTCCTAATTTTATCATTCAAATGCCCCACCTTTATATGTTGTAATAGTAACCCGAAGAAGGGAGGAACACTTAGTATTCCTCCCTTTTTAGCTTACTCCTCGTTTTTAAGTACGATTTCAGAAGGCTCGGTTTCAATCCTAGCAAGTGCTTCAAGAATTTCTGTTTCAAATTCGTTGAAATCACTTTGAAAAAAAGCCGCATCATGTGAACGACAGCACATATCACCCCAGCCACTTAAGTAAACTTCCTTTTTTGCTAGCATATGGTTTCACCTCCTTAATAAGAGATTTTATATAGTGTCTTCAGAAATTCTAAAACATGCATTGTAACCAACTTTTAATACCTTCAATATTATACTTTTACCTCCTCACTGCATAATTTATTTGATACCACATTTTTATTATCTCGTAAGGAGGTCATTCAATTGTCATTATTCGGTAACTCTTCTCAACTGTACTTCGATTTCGTCTACTCTGACTATATGAAAGAACATTCTGAATTTAAGTATCTCCTTGATTTAATC
>NZ_JALY01000134.1:0-5544 GCF_002924615.1 Petrotoga halophila DSM 16923
TTCAACAAAAGAGGTAGCAAAAAGGCTTCACCCAGAAATGTTGATTGTTTTAGAAAGCACTACATATCCAGGAACCACCGAAGAAGTAATTCTGCCATTATTACAAGAATATGGGTTTAAGGTTGGAAAAGATTTTTATTTAGCTTTTAGCCCAGAGAGGGTAGATCCAGGAAATTTGATTTACAAGACCAAAAATACACCAAAAGTAGTCGGTGGAGTTACCGAAAAATGCACTCTACATGCAAAGACACTGTATGAAAACGTATTAAACGCAGGAGTTTTCACCGTTTCGTCTCCTAAGGAAGCCGAGATGTCAAAAATTTTGGAAAATACCTTTAGAATAGTCAATATTGGTCTCATCAATGAAATGGCTATCTTAGCAAAGAAAATGGGGATAAATATCTGGCAGGTAATAGATGCTGCAGCTACAAAGCCTTTTGGGTTCATGCCTTTTTATCCTGGACCAGGTGTGGGTGGTCATTGTATTCCAATAGATCCTTTTTATTTAACTTATAAAGCTAGAGAGTTTGACTATCACACAAGGATAATAGAATTGGCTGGGGAAATAAACGATTATATGCCCGAATACGTAATTGAAAGACTAATGGACATTTTAAACGAAAATAAAAAGTGTTTGAACGGTTCCAAAATATTGATGTTAGGGGTGAGTTATAAAAACGATATCGACGATTTAAGAGAGTCTCCTGCATTGAAAGTTTTGGAACTTTTGGAAAAAAAGGGAGCAGAAGTAAAAATTCATGACCCCTATATAAAAAATTTTTCTCACAAAGGAATAGAATATAAAACGGTAGATTTAACAAAAGAATTGTTAGAGGAATCAGATGCGGTCTTAATTACTACCGGTCATAAAAAGGTTGATTACAATTTTGTTTTGGAAAATGCCGATATAGTTTTTGATACAAAAAATATCACAAAAGGACTTAGAGAGAAGTATCCAGAAAAAGTTTCTCTATTATAAAAAGTTTAAAAGTAGGTGATATTCCGTGCTTAAATTGGCTGTAATAGGTTGTGGAAGAATTGCTCAAAAAAAACACACAGAAGCGATCATAAAAAATTCTGATATTATTGAAAACGTGGCTGTTTGCGATTTAAAAGAAGAAAGAGCAAAACAATTTGCCAGTAAGGTAGAAAATTCTGGATTAAACAAACCAGAAATATACACGGATTACAGTAAATTGTTGAAAAGAACCGATATAGATGCCGTGGCAATAGCCACCGAAAGTGGAAATCACTATGAAATCACCATGGAAGCCCTGCAAAACAACAAACATGTGTTAGTGGAAAAACCAATGGCCCTATCAACAAAACATATGAACGAGATGATAGAGTTTGCAAAAAGGAAAAATTTAAAGTTAGGGGTTTGTTTTCAAAATCGGTTCAATCCACCTATACAAGAATTAAGAAAAAAAATTACAACAGATTCATTTGGAAGGATTCTCCATGGTCAAGCTTCCATTAGGTGGAATAGAAACGAAGAATATTATAAGCAGGCAAAATGGAGGGGCACTTGGGAATACGACGGGGGCACGTTGATGAACCAATGTACGCACAATATAGACTTGCTATTGTGGAATATGGGCTCTGAAATAGATGAAATATACGGTGTTATTAAGAACTTCACGCATCCTTATATAGAAGCCGAGGATTTTGGAGGGGCAATAGTAAAATTTAAAAACGGTTCTGTAGGAATTATAGAAGGATCAGCAAATATATATCCAAAAAACTTAGAAGAAACTCTATCGATATTTGGGGAAAAAGGCACAGTGGTTATCGGTGGTTTAGCGGTGAATAAGATAAAATATTGGAGATTTGAAGGAGAAGATGGACATCCATTTCAAAATCTCCCAGATCCTGATACGGTTTATGGGAGCGGGCACATTCCACTTTACAGAGATTTTTATCAATCGATAGAAGAAGATCGAGATCCCTTTATTAACGGTGAAGAAGGGAAAAAGGCTGTAGAAGCTGTTTTAGGAATTTACAAGTCTGCCCTTTTGGACAGACCTGTGAAATTTCCAATCGATTTTTCAACGTTAGAAATGGAGGGGGATATACAGTCAATCTAGATCTTGTCACAATCAAGATCTACCCCCCTCTTCTTTTTCACATATTGATTTCTATTCCTAAACCAGGTTTGTCCGAAAGAATTATTGTATCTCCTTTTACTTCAAATCCTCCTTTTATTCCTTCGAATTCTTCATAATACATGAAAGAATCTAAATCAGCATCTGTTATATTTCTTTTAGCTGCAACTAAGCTTGCTCCCGCAGTAAGGGCCACCTTTGTTTCTACCATACATCCAACCATACAATTAATTCCAGCAGATTCTGCAATTGCGTCAATCTTTTCAGCTTCGTAAAGCCCTCCACTTTTCATCAGTTTTATGTTGATCATATCGGCACTATCTTTTTTCATTGCATGTATTGCATCATGAGCGTTATGAATTGATTCATCTAAAATTATCTTCATATCAGCCTTTTTTCGCAAAAGTGCAGACCCATCAAAATCCCAATCGGCTAACGGCTGTTCAACGGCTTCAACGTTGTAATTTTCCATCATCTTGATTGCGGTTAACGTATCGTGTACATTCCATCCCTGGTTGGCATCTATTTTCAATCTTACGTTATCTCCTACACTTTTTCGTATGAGTCTGATAGCCTCAACATCGTTTTTTAGATCAATACCGGTTTTGATTTTTAATATGTTAAACCCTCTAGCTACCATCTCTTTTGCTTCGTTTGCCATTTCTTGTGGTGCACCAATCCCTATCGTAATATCTGTCTGTACTTTGTTTTCAAATCCACCAAGAAGCTTATAAAGAGGTTCTTGCATCACTTTTCCTTTTATATCGTAGAGAGCGATATCAACCGCTGCTTTTGCTGCTGTATTTCCTGCGATTGCTTTGTTCAATATATAATGGATTCTTTCTATAGCGAGTGGATCCTGTCCTATTAATATTTCTTTGAATGTTTTAAGAACAAATGTTACACTATCGATGCTTTCCCCCGTTACCGAACGAGAAGGAGTAGCTTCTCCAAAACCGTAGTATCCTTCATCAGTAGTTATTTTTACAAGCACCGATTCACAATACTCCGTTGCTCCTCGCGAAATAACAAAAGGTTTTTTGAGTTTAATTTTGATTTTTTCAAATTTTAAATCTGTTATTTTCATTTCTCTGCCCTCCATTAGATTTTTAAATGGTGCGACCCTTTACCATAACTTTTTTTATTTCCAGAGTACTTTTATCTAAGAACACTATATCTGCATCAAAGTTTTCATTTATTTGGCCTTTGTTTTCTAATTTAAGAAAATTAGCAGGATTGATAGTGATAACCTTCAAAGCTTCTTCTAAAGGGATATCTTCTTGTATTACACAATCCTTAACCTCTTCAAAGAGTGTAGCTACATCCGCAACTGTTAAACCTAAATAATTCCCTTTGTCATCGAACTGTGGTAAACTCCCCTGTCCATCGGATGAGAATGATATATTGTCAATATTTACCCCATCTTCCAACAAAAGTTTCAAGGCTTTAGATGGTTTTGATGGATCCTCTTTGTCTTTCTTTTTTGACGAACTAGTTGTGAAATCTATCCTTCCACCCATTTCTATAAAATTTTTACATGTTTTAAGAGCTTTTTCTCCCTTGTTCATGTGAGTTGGAAGGAACTGTGTAATAGGTAATTCTGAATTTTCAACAACATCTATCAATATCTGAATGAATTTTTCTCCTCTTCCAACATGAATATTTACTATCCCTGCCTTTTTTGATAAAATTCCACCCACTCGAGCTTCTGAAGTTAATCTTATCAGTTCTTCTAAGGTTGGTTGGGAACCTCTATGGTCTGAAATAGCGACTTCTCCAACACCTATTATTTCTTCAATGAAAACCAAATCGTCTATAATTCTGCCGGTAAAAGTTTTTATAGGAAAATGATAAGAACCCGTATACGTGTAGCAGCTTATTCCTTCTTGTTTTAATGCTTTTGCTTTTGCGATTAAGTTTTGCATACTTCGAGTTGCGTTGTCGGTTCCCAAAACACCTACTACGGTAGTAATTCCAGAACTTACTATCTTAGAAGCAAATATCTCTGGGGTTCTTGTGTTGTATCCTCCTTCTCCACCTCCTCCTGCTATATGAACGTGAGAGTCTATAAAACCTGGAACTACTATATAATCCTCAGCATCGATAATCTCAACTTTAAGATTAGAATTTAATTCTATCGAATCGACTAGTTCTAAGATTTTTTCTCCACCAATTAATATATCTTTTTTCCCTAAAGCTTTCGGTGAGTAAACCGTTGCATTCTTTATGAGGGTAAGCAAAATTCTTCTTCTCCTTTTTTATGATTACAATTTTTATTTCAATCATGCCATAGAAATATTATAAAGTCAAGTTAACGCATTCTACCAATAATTTTTAAATAAAAAACAAAAAGCTCAAAAATCCGAAAAAAGATTTTTGAGCTTTCAAAGAAAGAAAAGTTTGGTAATGGTCGGGACGACTGGACTTGAACCAGCGACCTTTGGTTCCCGAAACCAACGCGCTACCAACTGCGCTACGCCCCGAATTCTTATTATTCCATAATTGATTTTATCATATTTTTGAATCGAAGTGAAGACTAATAAAAAAATTGAGAAATAATAAATTGTCTAATAATATAAGTGAAGTTGCTACAAACCATATATCCGTATATAATTTAACTCTTGCGTTATAATAATTCATTTTATTGTTAATTTTAGGCACAACTAACTCTTTTAAAAAATGTTATAATTGATATGAAATAATTGAAAGAGGTGATTATAATTTGCTAATTCCTTTACACAACCTGTTTATTGGACAAAAGGGAAAGATAGTGAGTTTAAACATTGAAGGAGAAAGTACTAAAAATCGTCTTATCGCAATGGGAATTACTCCAGGTAAATTTATAGAATTAGCCCATGTTTCTCCTTTTGGGGATCCTTTAGTATTTAAAATTGGAGAAAAAAAAGTAGTTTTAAGAAGGAGCGAAGCTTCTAGGATCATTGTAGATGTTCCTTACAAAGTATTCAACCTTTTGGAAAGTGAAATTGGAAAATATGAAATTATCGATATTAAAGGCGGAAGGAATTTTGTAGAAGAAATGAGAAGTATGGGGTTGTATAAAGGAGTTAATATCAATTTAGTTAATAAGCTTGGAAATAGAATAATTATAGAGGTTGACGGGAAAAAATACGAATTGGGCAGGGGAAGAGCTTCCAAGATATTTTGTAAAAAGGTGGAATAATTAATGAATATATCGCTTATAGAAGAATACGTAAGAAATAATAAAGAAGTAGATATTTTGGAATTAAAAGAGAAATTTCACTTAAATCAAAGTGAAACGAATATTTTGATTCCTTTTTTAAGAATAATGGATGTTGAAATTAAAAAAATAAATAAAATAGAACCTGTATGTAAAAGTTGTCCATTGTCAGATAAATGTGGAAAAGGCCTGTTAAATAACTGTTATTATACTAATAACTCTACAAAACAAATTTAATAC
>NZ_JALY01000082.1:0-9864 GCF_002924615.1 Petrotoga halophila DSM 16923
CTCTGGTCCATACAAAGTATTTTATGAAAGTCCAGAAACTATAATTTTAGAAAGAGTAGATAACTATTGGGGAAACGAAGCTTTACACGGTGGGAAAAAACCCGCAGCCAAATATATAGTGCATCCTATTTTCAAAAGTAACGACGAAGGTAGTTTGGCTTTTGAAAACGGCGAAGTAGACGTTTCTCAACAATTCACGCCAAGAATATGGGAAATGTGGGAAGAGAAAGGTCTTCCTGTTGGTACATGGTATGACGAAATCCCTTATTATATGCCTGGACAAATGCCTTCGTTGTGGTTTAACGTAAACAAATATCCTCTTAGTTTGCCTGAAGTTAGAAAAGCTATTGCATATTCGGTAAATTACGCAAGAATTTCCGAACTTGCTATGTCCAATTATTCTCCTAAGGTTCAAGCTAGTCTTATAATGCCATATGGTGGAGAAGCAAAATACTTTAATGAAAACTTGGTAAAACAATACGGTTGGGAATACAATCCAAAAGAAGCTATTAGGATATTAGAAGAAGATCTAGGAGCAACAAAAGGTAAAGATGGAATATACGTTCTGCCTGATGGGACAAGGTTAGGCCCATTTACAGTAGAATGCCCATATGGTTGGACAGACTGGAATGCTTCTTTACAAATCGTGGCACAGTCTGCAAGAGCAGTAGGTATAGACATTCAAACATCTTTCCCTGATGCACCTATAGCCTATGATAACAGACAAACAGGTAACTTTGATATGACGATGTGGGCACCTTCACAACCTGGACCTGCTCAACCCTGGTTGAGATTCCAAATAGCTCTTTATTCAAAAGGTGTTCCCGAAGTTGGACAGATTGCATACAGTAACTTTGGAAGATATAAAAATGAATGGGCTGATCAACTCATCGATATGATTCCAAAAGTTACGGATGAAAAAGAATTAAAGAACCTCTATACAGAGTTAGATCAACTATATAGAGAAGATATACCGATGTTCCCATTAATGTATAGGCCTCAGACATTTTACGAATACAATGAAACCTACTGGACAGGTTGGGCAAACGCAAAAAATCCATACGCACCACCGATGCCTTTGGTAGGTGCAGGGATGGAAATGTTGTGGCATTTAGAACCTGCCAAATAAAGTTTTTACTAACTATTGATTTAGCCAAGAGTTCGTGGGGGGGAAGTTTTAGCCCCCATGAACTCTTTTAAATATACCTTCGAGAGGTGAAGTATGTGAAAGGATTTACGAGGTATTTTTTTCAAAAGCTTTTTTGGTATCTACTAGCTTTTTTCTTGGCTTTATTTTTAAATTTTTTCTTACCAAGACTCATCCCAGGAGATCCTATTTCAGTTATAGTAAGTAAAATGATGTCTGGAACCGTAGCAAGTGAGACGCAAGAAAGAGTCTATCAATCTTTCATGGAAGAGTTTGGATTGGACAAACCTTTACCTATCCAATTTTTTAACTACATAGGAAATGTTTTTAGAGGTGATTTAGGAACGTCGTTCAGTTTGTACCCTCTTTCTGTTAATGAAGTTTTGGGAAATGCTATTGTATGGACTATTTTTTTACAATTTCCTGCAATAATTGTAGGTTGGATATTAGGGAACTTACTGGGAGCTGCTGCCGCTTACAGAAAAGGGGTTTTCGACAAAACTATTTTCCCAGTAGCGCTGTTCGTTAATTCTATCCCTTATTATGCTTTGGCAATCATATTACTATACGTTTTTGGAGTTTTCTTGGGATGGTTCCCAATTGGCGGGGGTTACAGCAGAACATTGATCCCATCTTGGAGTTGGACCTTTGCAATTGATGTTTTACACCATTACTTTTTACCCTTTATTTCCATCGTTTTAGTAACAATAGGGGGACAAGCCATAGGTATGAGAGAGATGTCAATATATGAATTAAATACAGATTACGTTACCTACAGTAAGATGTTAGGTATTAAAGATAAGAAGATTCAAAGCTATGTCTTCAAAAATGCAGTTCTTCCTCAAATAACAGGACTTGCAATAAGTTTAGGCACTATGGTAGGGGGAGCTTTGATCACAGAGATAGTCTTTGGATACCCCGGAGTGGGAACATGGCTATTCAATGGAATAAGACAACTAGATTATCCAATGATACAAGGCTCAACGCTTATAATAGCATTGATGGTTTTAGTTGCTAATTTTATTTTGGATATGGTCTACGGACTAATAGATCCTAGAATTAAAGCTGCGCAAACGGAGGAGGGTTAATATGAATACCATAAAATTACTTTTGAAATCTCCAAAATTCTTAATAGGCTTTGGGCTTTTTATGTTTTTATTCCTAACTGCCTTCATATACCCTGCTGTTTCACCAAAAGATCCATTGGAGATGGTTGGATTTATGTACGAGCCCCCTTCCTCAACTTACTTGTTGGGAACAGATAACTTTGGAAGAGACGTATTTGTAGAGCTTATTCATGGGATGAAATCTTCATTGATCATAGGATTAATTTCAGGTGTCATTGCGACAACAATAGGTATAACTATAGGCCTTTTTGCCGGGTACAAAGGAGGAACCACTGATAACATATTAAATTCAATAACTAATATATTTTTAGTTATACCTCCATTCATAATACTGATATTGATAACGGTTAGTTTAAGAAGCAGGTCCCTGTTTGTTATGGGATTAGTATTAGGAATAACCTCTTGGCCATGGACCGCTCGTGCGGTAAGGGCGCAATCACTTAGTTTAAGAAACAGGGAACATGTTGATATAGCCAGGTTAAATGGTGCCAGTACCGTAGAAATTATAATACGCGAAATAATGCCTTATATCTTATCTTATATATTCATGGCATTTATCCTCCAAGTTGCCACTGGTATTTTAAACGAAGCAGGAATAAGTATGTTAGGACTGGGTCCAAGTAATATAGTTTCACTCGGTACAATGCTTTCATGGGCATTATTATTTGAGTCTGTTAGATCAGGTGCTTGGTGGGCTTTTATTCCTCCCGCAATAATTATTGCTTTAATAACATTTTCACTATATTTTATGAATTCGGGGATGGATGAATTATTCAATCCCAAACTTAGGAGTTGATGAGGTTGGAATCTAAAAAGGTTATTTTAGAAGTTAACAATCTTAAAACCTATTATCAAACAAGGTTAGGAGAAAAAATAAAAGCGGTTAACAGCGTTTCTTTTAACCTATATGAAGGAGAAATCTTGGGAATAGCAGGTGAATCAGGTTGTGGTAAATCTACTTTAGCAATGAGTTTATCAGGCTTATTTTTATCACCTTTGAAGTACGAAAGTGGATCAGTATTTTTAGACAATGAAAATATCATGCAAAAAAAAGAAAATGAGTTGAGAAGTAATATACTAGGGAAAAAATATTCGTATATCCCTCAAAGTGCCATGAATGCCTTGAATCCAACAATAAAAATCAAAAATTTTGTTATAGATCTACTGAAAGAACACGATCCTAATATGACAGAAAAAGAGATTTTAAATTTGGCAAAAGAACGTTTTGAATCTCTTTCTTTGCCCCCAAGAGTTTTAAACCTCTACCCTTTAGAACTTAGCGGTGGTATGAAACAAAGGGTAGTTGTCGCAATCTCCACAATAATGAACCCAGAAGTTGTAGTAGCAGATGAACCAACTTCTGCATTGGACGTTACTTCGCAAAAAATAGTAATTAAATTAATTAAAGATCTTTTTGATAAAAAAATAGTAAAAAGTATAATTTTTATAACTCACGAATTACCCATATTAAGACATATATGTGACCGTATCGCTGTAATGTACGCCGGAGAATTTGTAGAGATAGGAAATATGAAAGATGTAATCTTCGATCCTATTCATCCTTACTCACAAGCATTAATGCAGTCTATTTTAGTTCCTGAAAAAGGTATAAAAGGTAAAAAACTACCAAGTCTTCCTGGGTCACCACCTGATTTAAGGAAAATTCCAAAAGGATGTAGGTTCGCAGATAGATGTCCTTTGGCAATTGAAGATTGTAAAAAAGAAGATGTCACTTTAACTAAAGTAGGAGAAAGATCTGTAAGATGCATTAGAATAAACCATATTTTAACACAAGGAAAGAAGGTGACACCGTATGTCTAATCACTCAAGTGAAGATATAGTAAAAGTTGAGAATTTGACCAAAATATTTGGAAGTGGAAAAAAAGCTGTAAAAGCGGTAGATAACGTCACTTTTTCTATAAAAAAAGGGGAAATCGTCTCTCTTGTTGGACAAAGTGGAAGCGGAAAAACAACGGTAACTAGACTAATACTCAGGTTGTTAAAAGAAACAAAGGGAAAAATTATTTTTGAAGGTCAGGATATAACAGGTTTAACAGGGAAAGAAAAAAAGCTTTACTGGAAAAAAGTGCAAGCAATATTTCAAGATCCCTACGCCTCGTTCAATATATTTTCCCCGGTAAAAAAAGTTTTAATAGATGCTTTCAAGTTATTTGACAACAGCTTCACGAAACAAGAAAAAATGGCAAAGGTTTACGAAGCTTTGGAATCAGTTAATCTAAGACCTGAAGAAGTAGCAGATAAATATCCTTTTGAATTAAGCGGTGGTCAAAGGCAAAGGATAATGATAGCAAGGGCTCATTTGATAAAACCAAAATTACTTTTAGCTGACGAACCAACTTCTATGATCGATGCAAATTTAAGATCGGGGATTTTGGAGTTACTGTTAGGTTTAAGGGATACGGAAGGTACAACTATCATGTTCGTAACCCACGACCTTGGTTTGGCTTACTATGTCAGTGATAGACTTTTCATCATGCATGAAGGGAAAATAGTAGAAAGGGGAGATGCTGATAAAGTAATAACGCAACCCGAACACCCATATACAAAACAATTAATGATGGATGTACCAAAACTATCGGAAGAATGGATCTTAAAATAACATAGAATGAAATGTGGGTGGACTGCGGGGCGAAGGGGAGCTAAGGTAAGTTTTTGAGATTGTGAAAACAATAAAAACAACAACATAGGAGGAATAAAAATATGTCTGAAAAAGTTTTTCCAAAGGATTTCATGTGGGGAGCAGCTACTGCATCTTACCAAATAGAAGGTTCTCCTTTAGTAGATGGAGCTGGTTCTTCGATTTGGCATAGGTTTTCTCATACACCAGGAAATACATATAATGGAGACACTGGAGATGTTGCAGACGATCATTATAACAAGTACAAAGAAGATATTGCTTTAATGAAAGAGTTAGGATTAAAAGCGTACAGGTTTTCTATATCTTGGCCAAGAATTTTCCCATACGGTAAAGGTAAAATCAACGAAAAAGGTGTTGATTTTTACAATAGATTGGTTGATGAATTACTCAAAGCAAATATAACCCCTTTTGTTACATTGTATCATTGGGATCTACCTGCAGCTTTACAAGATCTGGGGGGTTGGACAAACAGAGACATCGCCTATTGGTACACCGATTACGCAGATTACATGTTTCAAAGATTTGGTGACAGAGTAAAAAATTGGATTACTTTAAACGAACCCTGGGTAATGGCGTTTGTTGGACATTTTATGGGTGAACATGCGCCTGGAATGAAAGACCTTTACGCCTCTTTCTCAGCTGTCCACAACCAGTTGCGAGCTCATTCAAAAACAGTTAAAGCGTTCAGAGAAGAAAATATCAAAGAAGGAAAAATTGGAATTACTTTATCAAATACTTCCCATGATCCCGCTGCGGATTCACAAGAAGATATAGATGCCGCACGGTTGGCACATGAATGGTCAAATTATCCATTGTTTTTGAATCCAATATACAAGGGTGACTATCCAAAGGGGATAAAAGAACATGCCTCTGAGTTTTTACCTCATAATTACGAAAATGATTTGGAAGAAATAAAAGAAAAAATCGATTTTGTAGGCATCAATTATTACTCTGGAGATCTTGTCAAGGCTGATACAAAATCATTTCTAGGTGGGAAAAACGTTGAAAGAGGTCTTCCAAAAACAGAAATGGGATGGGAGATTTACCCTGAAGGTTTCTACAAAATACTAAAAGGAGTTCAAGAAGAGTACAATCCAAAAGAAGTGTATGTAACTGAAAACGGTGCTGCTTTTGATGATAAAGTAGTCAACCAAGAGGTACACGATGAAAAAAGAATAGAGTATTTAAAGCAGCATCTTGAACAAGCATTAAAAGCGATTCAAAATGGAGTTACGCTAAAAGGATACTTCGCTTGGTCCTTATTAGACAATTTTGAATGGGCATGGGGCTATTCAAAGAGGTTTGGAATAGTGTACGTTGATTACAAAACTCAAAAAAGGATCATAAAAGATAGCGGTAAATGGTATTCACAGGTTATTAAGAATAATTCTTTTGAATTCTAATCTTGTTTTTAAAAGAATAGGCTTTTTTAATAGTAAACCAAAGGATGTGAAAAAATATGGAGAGAGACATAAAAAAGTTAATCTCTCAGATGACGCTTGAAGAAAAGGCAAGTTTATGTTCAGGCTTAGATAATTGGCACACCAAACCTATTGAAAGGTTAGGGATACCTTCAATTACGATGAGTGATGGACCTCATGGTTTAAGAAAAGAAGCTAACACCAATGACGAAGGTATGTTGAAAAACAGCGTACCCGCCACATGTTTCCCAACAGCCGCTACAGCAGCTTGTTCTTGGGATAGAAAATTAATAGAAGAAGAAGGAAAAGCCTTAGCTGAAGAATGTCAAGCCGAAGAAGTTGATATTATACTAGGCCCCGCTATTAACATTAAAAGGTCTCCATTGTGTGGAAGAAATTTCGAATACTTCTCTGAAGACCCATTCTTATCAACAGAGCTGGCTACAGCCTATATAAACGCTGTACAAAGTTATGGAGTAGGAACTTCTTTGAAACATTACGCTGCAAACAATCAAGAACACAGAAGAATGAGTGTAGATGAAGTAATAGATGAAAGAACCCTAAGAGAGATTTACTTAACAAATTTCGAAGGGGCGGTAAAAAACGGCAAGCCTTGGACAGTAATGTGTTCTTACAACAAAGTGAACGGTACGCATGCTTCTGAAAACAAATACTTATTGACAGATATACTGAAAAAAGAATGGAACTTCGAAGGATTCGTTGTATCCGATTGGGGGGCAGTAAACGAAAGGGTAGACGGATTAAAAGCAGGATTAGACTTAGAAATGCCTTCAAGCTTTGGAATAGGAGACAATAAAATCATACAAGCTGTAAAAAGCGGTCACTTAGAGGAGAAGGTATTGGATGAAACTGTAGAAAGACTCCTAAAAATCATTTTTAAAGCAATAGACAACAGGAAACAAAACGCAACATATGACAAAGAAGCTCATCATCAATTAGCAAGAAAGATCGCAAGAGAAAGCATGGTACTTTTGAAGAATGAAGACGATATACTTCCATTTAAAAAAGAAGTAACGATAGCCATAATTGGAGAATTTGCCACATCACCGAGATATCAGGGTGGTGGAAGTTCGCATGTAAACCCTATAAAAATAGATAATCTGTTAGAAGAGATAGAAAAAATAACTCAAGGAAAATCTAAAATTCTTTACGAAAAAGGATACCATCTTAACTCAGATGAAATCGATGAGGAACTTATAGAAAAGGCTAAAAGATCTGCAAAAGAATCTGACGTCGCTGTAATCATCGCAGGACTACCTGAAAGATACGAATCAGAAGGGTACGATAGAGAACATATGCAGATGCCCCAAAGCCAAAACAAGTTGATAGAAGAAATCACCAAGGTACAACCAAATACGGTGGTGGTATTAAGTAATGGTGCCCCAGTTGAAATGCCTTGGGTTGATAAAGTCAAAGGGCTACTAGAAAGTTACCTAGGAGGCCAAGCATGGGGAGGAGCTGTTGCAGATATCCTCTTTGGTGAAGTTAATCCTTCTGGGAAATTGGCAGAAACATTTCCAAAAAAACTCAGTCACAATCCTTCTTATCTAAACTTCCCAGGGGAAGACGATAGGGTTGAATACCGAGAAGGCGTATTTGTGGGGTACAGATATTATGATAAAAAACAAATAGATCCGTTATTTCCATTTGGATATGGATTAAGTTACACCAATTTTGAATATACCGACCTAACAATAGATAAAAGGGAAATAAACGATAACGAAACGTTGAACGTTAAAGTGAAAGTTAAAAATACAGGAAATATCAGAGGCAAAGAAATAATTCAATTGTATGTAAAAGACATAGAAAGCAAAGTAAATAGGCCAGAAAAAGAACTAAAGGGATTTGAAAAAATACAACTTGAACCCGGCGAAGAAAAAACTGTAATTTTTACCTTGGATAAAAGGGCGTTTGCTTATTACAACACAGAGATAAAGGATTGGTACGTAGAAAGTGGAGAGTTTGAACTATTGGTTGGAAAATCATCGAAAGATATAATATTAAAAGAAAAAGTAAAAGTCAACTCCACAAAAACAGTAAGAAACAAGTTCCATAGAAATTCCACGATTGGTGACCTAATGGAAGACCCTGTTGGCTCACGGATCTTAAAAGAACTAATGCAAGATCAGATTTCAGAAATTTTTCCAGTCGATGAACACAGAAATGAAGAGTTAGTTTTATCAATGATGAAGTATCTGCCTCTGAGAGGACTAATAAACTTTGGAAGAGGAAAATTCACTGAAGAAATGCTGGAAGAGCTTCTTAAAAAACTGAATCAACAGAGATAAAGAACTGTCGAGACGATCTCTAAGATCGTCTCTTTGCTTTGATCACTTATTTAAATAAAAAAGCGGAAGGTGATCTCTTATGAAATCAAGATCCATTGGCAAAAGAATAATAAGTATAGTAATAATCATATTCATATTGTTCGGCCTTTCTATAATTTTCAATACCACTTCTCTTACCAAATCAAATGCTGGTTTGGAATCTTATAAAAATTTGTCAGATCAAGTTAATAATATAACAGAAGTAGAAACAGCATTTTTTGAAGCTTCTTTGAATTTTAAAGATTATTTAGATAATTACGAAAAGAATTTCGAGAACGCCTTTAGAGATAATTTATCTAAAATAGAATCATATATGAACAATTTGCTTGACACCACGGAAGAATCTACCTCTTTAGTTTATATTAATGAATCTTTAAATACATATGAATTTAATTTCAATCAAATTGTACAATTAAATTCTCAGGCTAATACTTTTCTTTCGGAATACAATAAGCTAAGCGAATCATTTATTCAACAACTCAATGATTTCAATACTTTAACTAAACAATATAGTGTTTTGGCTTTTTCACTATTATCAGAAGATCCTGTTGTAACAGTGCAAAATATCAACGAAGAAGTTAAAAAATATTTCTCTTCTAAATCTTCAAGCGATAAAAACAATGTATTAAATATGTTCTCAACCTTTAAAGACAATTTAGCGTTTGTAGAATTTGGATTAACCAACGATGAACTTAAAAATGCTTTTTCTGAGCTAATGGAAAGCCTCAACAATTTAGAAAACACATTCAACCAAATAGTCACAGCGATAGAATCCCAAGAGCCTATAATCGAGCAGATGGAACAAGCAAGGGTAGAGATACTGAATCTATTAGAAGAACAAAGAAATAAATTAAAGGTCCAGCAAGACACGTTAGGTCCAACACTCATAGAAGAAAACAACCAAGCAATAACCTTGACAATCATCTTAACAGCAGTAGCTTTTGTAGTATCGATAATCATGGTCATCTATCTAATAAGAAGCATAACGAAACCACTATTAGACTTCAAAAACAAGATAAACCAATTCAAAGAAGGAGACTTAACGGTAAACTTTGAAAGTAAAAGCAAAGACGAGATAGGGCAGATGGCCAATGCTCTATCAGAAATGAGTAAAGAATTGAGAAGATCCATGGGGTCAATAAGGCAGGCATCAGACAAAGTA
>NZ_JALY01000003.1:0-18580 GCF_002924615.1 Petrotoga halophila DSM 16923
CCTAAAATTAATTTAAAGTCTCCACCACGATTAGAAATTACAAAACTTTCATCGACATCATGCATAGGTTTCACTTTGGCATCTATAATTTCTTTTACAACTAAATCCAAAGGATACGATAGATTCATGGAAAATAAATCTTGCCATATTTCTTTGTTAATCACTAAAGTATATGGCCCTTCAATCCCTTGCTCCATGAACCTTTTTTTTACTTCAAATAAGGATTTAACAAAATCTTTTACGCTTTCTTTGGAACTTTCTACAGAATTCTGCTTAGCTAACGTTTGTAAGCCAATTATATTGGCTTTTTCTATACCTTTTAAAATTAATTTATTTTCAAATGAAGCCAACTGCTTAGCAGCGGTTTCTAACCCTTCCAAATCCGGAGTTTCTAAACCCCTTTCGATATTATCAAGCTCCCATTGTTTCAAAACAAAGGGGTTTCTAATCTCTACTAGAGGTAAAACTTGTCTTATTCCCCATCCCAATCCATCTCTTGGGTTTTCAACGAGTTCGTTAGTACCTAAATTGTATGAAGAATAATCCCATCCATAAGGACCTTCTACATCAATAATTGGTCTTATTTTTAATTTGTTCTTAAAAATCTCTTTAGACCTGCTGTCTAATTCTTCCCATGCTTCTTCAGTTATTGGAGCTAACTCTCTTTTAAGAAAATCCATTTTTTACCCCTCCTTCATCTTTAGTATTTTTTCTACTTCAATCCTCTTAGGCCTAAATCACCTTTTTTATTTGAAGAAGACTCTTCTTTACTTTCTTCTTCGACAGCTTCTTCCTCTACTTCCAACAACGGTTTTTCTGTGAAAAGATAACTCCTAAGTTCTTCATCCCATCCATCCATGTTTCTTCTTAACCATTCGATAAGCATTACCGCATGTTCAATTTCTTCATCTCTATTGTGCTCCATAACTTCTTTGATGGTTGGATCTTTCGAAACAGCCGCTCTTTGATTGTACCAATCTATCGCTTCAATTTCCTCTTTTAAACTGTTTAATGCGTATACATAAGAACGATCTTTGTCGCTTAGTTCTTCATAAGGTTCATGATAATCTTGCATTTAGTTTTCCTCCTTTTAATTTTTGATTTACTGTACTGTTAAGTAATGTCCTATAAAAACAAAGTTTCTACATCCTTTATTCTCTCAAAATCCTTGTCCATTGTAACTACTTTCAATCCATGGTATTTAGCTATGCTATATTGATATGCATCATCAAAATCTAATTTCAGGATTTTTCTTACATTTACAACTTCTCTGTATAGCTCCATCGGTAAAAACAGAAGTTTGGTGTTAGGCATGACATCTTCAACAAATCTCCGAAAGATATCTTCTTTGCCATATCTAAACAGGATTACGCCAATAGAATGCAGGGAAAAATCCGTTATGTTGAGATTTCCGATATTGTTATTCAGAAACGCCTTGCAATCATCTTTCTTGTCCTGATTGAGGAGAATTTCTAAAAATACGTTTGTATCCACTAAAAACATTATCTCCACTCCAAAGCTTTGTGTTGCAGTTCAATAGAAGTGAATTCCTCTCTTATCTCTGATAAGCCTCCTTCCCAGTCGAACTTGAATTTACCTCTTGAATTTTCTCTGCCTTGATATTTACCTAGTAAAAAGTCCAAATAATCTAAAACCTCTCGCCTCAAATTTTCGGGAAGCTTTTGAATTTTTTCCTCGATTTCTTTTTCATGCATGATCTTTACCTCCTTTAATTTTTGATTGACTATCTCTAGAAACTCTTTTTATAGCGCCCCTTCGCCCCGCAGCCCACCCATTAGGAACGCAACCTGCTCTACAAATTTACTTTTTCATTTAAAATTATACCATTTTTTTATTTTTTTCAAAAAATTCCTAGATAGATCACAATATATGTTATAATTAATGTGGAAGAGAAATATTTTCATTGAAACTTTGTTTGGAGGAATGTATTATGAGCGATTACGATGATGAAGAATTTAAAAAATTTTTACATAGATTGTTTAAGGAACATCCTGAGCTTCAAAAGTTTAATCTTGAATTTTTAAAAAACGCTGATCCCAGTGAAATGGACGAAATTATAGAAAATTTAAAGGAGGCTGCTTACAAATTCAAAGAAGCAGAGATCAGTGTAAGGTCTGAAGTTGAGGAAAAATTAAACTACAGTATTGATGATTTAGAAATTAATTTCGATAACTTTTTAGAAACTATAACTATATTTCCGTTCGCACTAACTATCAACAGTGAGATGTTGAAAGAAAAAGATGCCAAAGGGAGATTGAGCGGAAAATTTTTTGGAATGTATATTAATTTTAAATACGACAATGTTTTTGAACTTTTATCTATTAGAAAAATTGGCGCAATGAAGATTGCTAGTTTGATGAGAAACAACTTTTTTAAATTTTTACCAATAAAACAAAAGATATACAATTACATAAAAACTGCTGTAAATAATTATTTAAAGGCTACTGGACTCGTGAAATATTTTGAAATAGACGAGATTAGAGAATTCAATATGTTAGTTATATTGAGAAATAAACTTAATATTCCTAACGATAAATTGTTTGAAGAAATTTTAAGTACCGAGGAAAACGAAAAATATTATATGATGAAAGCCTATTTTATTACGGAGTTTGCTATTGCTGTAGTAGAAAAAGATAATATTTAAGTTTCTGACTTTTTTGCAAACTTATTGCTTATATAAAAGATAAAGAAAATTATAATTATGTTCAACCCGCTTAAAGCATTTGCTTCTTGGTATAATCTCCCTGAGGAAAGAGAATAATTAACCACACTGACAAGTGGGAAGTAATCTCTTACTTGCATAGTATAACTGATGGTGAATTCACCAAAAATTATTGCAAATATTTGAAGAAAGGCACTTGTAAAAGAAGAAAACAGAAGAGGTAATTCTACTTTTAGAAAGATGATTAGTTTGTTTGCTCCGTCTATCTTTGCAGCTTCAACTATTTTATTGTCAAAGCCACGTATCGGTTGGAACAAAAATGAATAAGCGATAGGTATGGTTATTAAGAAATATCCCAGGATCAATAACAATACGAATGGAATATCAAACAATATATTTAAATAAAGTAGAGCCATACCTAAAAATGCTGATGATATCCCCAAAGTGGCCATTACGCTCACATTTATGAGTTTACTGTAATTTTTCAATAGAAAATATGCTGTTATTACGGCAAAGGAAGCTGATACTGTCGAGACTAAAAAGGAATTTAAGATTGATCTAACCACTGGATATATACGATTCAATTCTTTAGAAAATAAATTCAGAAATGAAGATATATCAAATTTCATATTTATAAAATCAAAAAAAGAAGCTGCAATGCCTACCAAAACAATTGAATATTCAAAGATCAAGTAAAAGATGGATAGTGTCCTACTTAAATATCCAGATTTTTTTTGAGAGAATGGTTCGTATTCAAAAGAGATAGGTTCAAATTTTGATATAAAGATATTAAGAATCGTAAGGATTAAGAGTTGAATCAATGCGTAAGACAAAGCCTTGGGAAAATCCAGTGTACTTCTCAATGTTGTAGAAATAGCCACTTCCAAAGTTGAATATTTTACCCCACCTAAACTTAAAACAATCGCGAAACTCGTGAAGTTATATGTAAATACTAAAAATAAAGCCCTAGAAATGGACGGAATTATCAAAGGTAATTCTATGTTTATAAAAGTTTTAAACTTCCCCGCTCCTTCCATACTGGCTGTTTCTATAAAACTTGCAGGTACTCTTCTAAGAGCTTCCGATATGTAACGAACAAATATGGGAGAGTTATAAAAGACATGGGCTAATATTATTGCTTTCAAAGTGTACATAATATCTAAACTAAAACCCAATTTTGAAAGAATACCAACTGAAGAATAAACAAGAGTGAAAGCCATAACTGCCGAGACGGGTGGGAAAAAGAAAGGAATAAAAATGGTATTATCTAATAATTTAGATATGATCCCTTCATTTCTTGAAGCAAAATACGCTGGAATTAAAGTTATAACCAATGACAACACAGATGAAAGAATAGCTTGATAAAAAGTAAAACCAAGGATCCGCCACGTACGCGGATCCAAGAAATTCGCTAAACCTTCTAAACGAAAAAAATCTTTAAATAAAAAAGAAAAAGGTATTAACCACAAACACAAAAATAAAATAAACAGTAAATTCTTGCTTCTTCTATTGTTCATAAGTTCAGTATAATAGAGCCTCCCATTCTTTCAGCCATCTTTCTAGATTGTTTGAAATTTCTTGAGCTGGTATAGTCAGAATTTTTTCGGGAACCACTGCATATTGGTAAACCTCAGGAAGTTCAACATCAATTACTGGGAACATCCATTGTTTTAAAGGTATTTCTTTTTGAAAATCTTCTGTCAACATAAATTCTATGAATTTCTGAGCTAAATCTAAATTATCAGTACCTTTAACGATACCGGCACCTTCTATCTGAACATAAGCACCTTCTTTGGGGATAAAAACCTTGTACTTACTAGATCCATAGTAATATTGTGAGTATGCACTATCAGTTGCATAGCTGACCATCATGGGTGCCTCACCAATTTCAAATTTTGCAAAGGAATCATCCCAGCTCGGACTCACCGTTAATATTGCAGGCATAAGTCTTTCCCAAAAATCTTTCCACTCATTTCCATACACCGCTATTGTCCATAGTAAAAAAGCTTGACCAGTGCTTGATGCTCTTGGATCCTGAATTATCAAAGAATTTTTATATTTCGTTAGGTCTTCAAAAGATACTAATTCTTCTTGTATATTTTCAGGATCATAAATGATGGCTATAACCCCGTAGTCGTAAGGAACTACATAATATTCGGGATCAAATATCAACGCTTTGTCTTTAACATTTTCAATGTTTTTTGGTGTGTAAGGGATCAATAAATCCTCTTCAACAGCTTTTGCAGCAAGCGATTGATCAAGCCCAATGACTACATCCGCTCGAGGATTTTTCTTTTCCAAAACTAGCCGTGTGAGAACGTTACCTGCATCACCCAATTTTACCACTTTTACTTCACAGTCGTTCATCTTTTCAAACTTTTGAATCGTTCCTTCTTCAATCCAACTGAGACTTTCGTAAACATAGACAGTCAATTCCTCAGAAAAAGCAAAAGATAACAAAACAACTATAACACCCAACATCGCTAAAAACTTCTTCACCTTAACTCACCTCTTTTAAATATTTATTTAGTTAACTTAAACGAGATAGTTCCCAACATAGAATGCCCATTATTAACCTGTTATGCAAAATAAAAATCCTGTTCTTCACCAACGAAGTGAGAACAGGATTAAATTAAATACATATTTTAGCCTCCCTTCGCTGGTATTATCCAGATCAGGTAGTCAGGGTCGATGCCTTTTAAGCATCCTCTCAGCCTTACAGCTCCCCTGGCTATTTATTATTCACTTTCAAGTTTATTATACCACATTTTTTTCAAATATGATAGAATATTTTAGTAATTATTTTTGAAAGATAATCTTATTATTTAATTTTGATGAAAGGAGTAATAAAAATGAAAATTTCAGAATTAGAAAACATAATCAAAAACGAAACAAAAAGAGTTGAAAATGAATTCACTTTTGAGGAAAGACAGGCAAACTTAAAACCCCAAGAAGTAGCAAAATATATTGATCATACATTGCTTAAAGCCTTCTCAACACCTTCAGATGTAGAAACACTATGTAAAGAAGCCAAAGATAACTATTTCTATGCGGTTTGCGTTAATCCAACTTACGTAAGTTTATCAAAAGAAGTCCTTACAGATAGTAATGTGAAAGTAGCAACAGTAATTGGATTCCCATTGGGAGCCAATACTATAGAAACAAAAGCCTATGAATCTGAAAATTCGATTAAAAACGGCGCAGATGAATTAGATATGGTTTTGAATATAGGAAGGCTTAAGGCACAAGAGTATGATTATATTTATGATGAAATACATGCTATTTCTTCATTGACTAAAGATGCTAAAAAATTGTTAAAAGTTATAATTGAAACATGTTATCTTTCGAAGGAAGAAAAGATAGCCGCCGTTGTAATTTCAAAATTAGCTGGTGCGGATTTTGTTAAAACCTCTACCGGCTTTGGAAGCGGTGGTGCCGAATTGGAGAACGTGGGTTTAATGAAGTTTCTCGCGGGAAATGATATGAGAGTAAAAGCATCTGGAGGCATCAGAGACTTGGAAACAGCTTTAAAAATGATTGGCTGTGGAGCAGATAGAATAGGAACGAGTTCAGGACTAAAGATAATTCAAGGAAGGATATAAATAAAGGAGCGCTTTCGCGCTCCTTGGTGTATTTTGGGTTTAGATTATGGTATACACTTATAAGGGTCTTACATTAGAAGCTTGAGGACCTTTGTCGCCTTCAACTACATCAAATTCAACTTCTTCGTCTTCTTCTAACTTCTTGTAGCCATCCATTTGAACAGCTGAGAAGTGTACAAATACATCGTTCCCATCTTCCCCAGTGATGAAGCCATAACCTTTCTTTGAATCAAACCACTTTACTTTACCTCTCACGTTGTTACCTCCAAATTTCTACCGTGCCACCCATTGCAGCATACGGAATGTGTTTCAAAAATATTATAATACAAAAAGAATAGGAATGCAAGTTAATTTTTTATAACCAATAGATGAATTATAAGTAAACTTGATGAAAAGATAATTAGGTATAAGTATTTAAAAAAATATACAAGAAAAGACTTGACAAGTTAAGAAATAATTGTTAAATTTATTCTAGAATAAAGTTCTGCTTATTTTTAATTATAATGATTTTAGGGCGATAGCTTCTTAATTATTGCTCGAATGACTGAAAAACCAAGGAGGAAATTGAATGATCGACGTAGGAGACTTAAGAAAAGGAGATTTCATCGTTTATCAAAACGAAGTTTATCGTGTAGTTGAAGCCAATAAACATTTTATGGGAAGAGGTAGTGGTTTAATTAGAACCCGTTTAAAAAATGTCATGACAGGATTGATAAAAGAGGTTAGTTTTTCTAGCGGAGAAAAGGTTCAGGAAGCTGATATAAGTTTTAGGAAAGCCCAGTTTTTATATAATGATGGTGATCATTATTACTTTATGCTACTCGATACATATGAACAATATTCTTTGCCTGCTCAAGAATTAGAAGAGGAAAAATATTATTTAACCGAAAATTTGGAAGTTGATCTAATCTTCTTTAACGGGAATCCTATTTCCATTCAACTTCCCACCGTTGTTATTCTAACCGTTACAGACACAGAGCCTAACTTTAAAGGAAACACCGTGTCAGGTGGAGGCAAACCAGCAACGTTAGAAACTGGATTGAAAACCACAGTTCCTTTCTTTGTGGAAAGAGGTCAAAAAATAAAAGTAGACACCCGCACAGGAGAATACATAGAGAGAGCATAGAAAGACCATAGATTAAAGGCTCGATATATTTTTATCGAGCCTTATTATTTTTCTTGGGGTTGGTATTCATGTTTACCTTCGGATGTATAAGATTCTTCAATTTCTTTTCCTTCATCGTTAATTTGAATTTGCTTTTTCTGTAGAGTATTCAGAATTTTGATCTCCCTGATTACAAAAAATAATGTCAACAGGGCTGATAAAACATCAGAAACAGGAAACGTGTACCAGATGCCCATTAATCCAAAAAAGTGCGACATAATAAAGACCATCGGAATAAATATCAATATTTGTCTTGACATTGATAACAACAACGCCGGACCAGCTCTACCAATAGCTTGAAATAAAGCAGATCCTACAACTTGAAAACCTACGATCCATATAAACATCGCGTCTATCCTTAAAGCGGGAATCCCTTCGGTAATCAAAGATGGATCCGTTGAAAATATAGAAAGTAGAAAACCTGGAAACAATTGAACTAATGTAAACGAAACTGTAGACCATGTAATAGCAGCGATTGCTGCTTTTTTCAAAACTTCTTTTACTCTGTCATATCTTTTAGCTCCGTAGTTATAACCGGCTATTGGTAAAAAACCTTGTGCGATACCGAACATAGGCATAAAAAAGAACATAAAAAGTCTATTTATTACCCCGAAAATTGCTATATGCAGAGAACTCCCGTACGTTCCTAGCAAATTATTTAAAACTATTGCTAGTAAACTCCCAGCAACTTGCCTAACAAAAGCAGAAGCTCCAACCGCTAGTGTTTCAGACATAATGTGCCAATCTAATATGAAATTCTTCCTGTGAAATTTCAAAGAACTTTTCCCACTGAAAAAGTAGTATCCTATATAAACAACCCCAACAAACTGAGAAAGTACCGTAGCTACTGCTGCACCTTTTACTTCCATATTTAAGCCAAATATAAAAATAGGATCAAGAATAATGTTCAATATCCCTGGAATTATCATAGATATCATTGCATATTTTGCGTTACCTTCTGCTCTCATAACGTTGTGACTTGCCATTGCAATTGAAAAGAATATCGCTCCATAAAGGATTACACTCATGTAATCCTCTGAGTATGAAAGGATATCAGGAGTAGCACCAAAAAGATTTAAAATTGGATCTAAAAAGATTGTCCCCAATATAGAAAGACCTATGCTTAAAACAAATATAGTAGTAAAAATGTTCCCTAAAGCCTTCTCTGCGCGTTCTGAATCCTTTGCTCCTAAACTTCGGGATATTAATGTCCCCCCACCTATTCCTATCATTCCAGCAGTAGCCATAATGATCATTTGAATGGGAAACGCAACAGATACTCCAGCTATTCCAAGTGTACCAACACCTCTTGCAATGTATATAGTATCGACAAAATTATATAATGCTTGCACCAACATGGCAGCTATAGCTGGTAATGATAATTCCATTAATAACTTCCCTATCTTCTTGTTTTCAAGCTTTTTAGTATTTTCTTCCAATTACGACACCCCCTGATGATCTTTGGCTTTGTATGTTAGTATATTATCGAGCATTTTATTCAATATATCCTGAACCATTTCTTTTTCTTCAAGTGAAAGATTATCTGTTATAATTTTCTCCCAATAGTTATTCAACTTTTCCATTTCGTTATAGATATTGTAAGCTTTATGAGTCAAGAATATCCTATTGATCCTATGATCGTTATCATCGATTTTTTTGGTAAGATAACCATTTTTTATAAGTTTCTTGATCGCTCTGGCAGTGGTAGCTTTGTCAAAATTTAGATTTTCCTTTAATTCTTCTTGACTTATTCCATCTCCATTTTTAAGTAAGTACATAAGAAAGTGAAATTGACCCCTTCCAATGTCATACTTTTCAAGTTCTTTTTTCATCATAGAATTCACCGTTCTGAATAAACAGGATATCTTGCTAATAACCGATGGATCTTGTTCAGAATTAAACAACTTTTGATTTTCGCCTCCTTTTAAAATCTTATTTATAGTGTCTTTAGAAACTTTAAAACATGTTTTAGCGCCCGTACATCATTTGCTTCGCAAATGAGAATTTGGAAATTATTTCAAAGGCATTATGAAAAAACATGGTTTGCATACTGCAGCAAACACTCCCCGTCCATAAGGTAAGGGAAGGAAAGTTGCCTAAAATAATTATAAAAAAAAATTGTTGCATGTACAACCATTTTCCCGTTAAGATTTGGTTGCATGTGCAACTAATATTTTCTGGTGTTTTATATTTTACTGCCAGGCTTTTTTTTCTTTCCATCTTCCCTTTTTATAAAAATAAAAAAGGATGAAAGATTCTGCGATATCTCCAAACATATAAGAAAGCCATACCCAAGTTAAGGACTGATTAAAAATATTAATAGCTACGATTAAAATGCATAACTGTATACCCCACCTTGAAATAATACTGGATAAAAGAAAAGGAAAGTTGTATCCTGACCCGGAAAAAGCGCTTGTGAGACCAAGTCCATAACCTAGTACTACTAAGCCTACTGATCCATACTTTAAAAATTCTGTCCCATATTTAATCACTATAGGATCGTTTGTGAAGAGAGAGAGCACATTTTCACCAAACCCAAAAGCCATCAGAATGAAAAATAACATTACAATCGAGCCCAGTACTCCCGTGAGATTTGCAGCTTTTTCCGATCTTCTTATATCTCCTGCTCCTATGGTTTGACCAACAACAGAAGATGCCCCCATAGTGAGGCCAAATAAAGGGATGAAGGCAAAGCCAAATATCCTGCCAGCGATCCCATTTGCAGCGATAGCCTCATTACCAAAAAGTGAGACAAAACCTAATATAACAACATTTGATAGATTCCTAAAAAATATTTCTATACCGTTTGGTAGTCCTATAGTTATTAACTTGATATCAATATCTTTATTTAGTTTAAACAAACCTTTTATATGAGGTTTTACTTGGTGAGTCCTGGTAAAAAGTATTAAAAAACCAATAAAAAAAGCTATGCTCTGGGAAACGACGGTCGCAATTGCAGCACCAAAAACTCCAAAACCCAAGCCATTTATGTTGATAAAAGGAACTGTCTCAAAGATAAAAATTGGATCAAGAAAAAGGTTCAGTATGCTAACAGATATCATTATAATCATAGGAGTTTTTGCATCTCCCAAACATCTAAAAACGGTGTTTATCGAGTAAGATGAGAACATTATTGGTAAGAAGAATAACCTTAAATAACCATAATCTAAACCGTAGCCTACTACAGTTTCATCTACAAAAAGAGACATTAAGGGTTCCAAAAATATAGCCATGAAAGTTGCAGCTATTAATGCCATCAAAAATTTGAAACTTATCGTTTGTTCAATTGATCTCGCCGTTTGGTGATAATCTTTTTTACCGTAAGCTTGGGAAACCAATGAGATTGAACTTACACCAATAATTTCATTTAATGCATCAACCATCCAAAATATAGTTGAAAAAACTGTTACCCCGGCTATCGCCTCACTGGAAATCATACCAATCCAAAAGATATCAACAAGATCGTAAACCATTTGGGCTGCCATACCAACCATTGTGGGTAATGACATCAACAGAATATGCTTTATTATGCTACCCTTTGTTAGATCTTTTTCCATGTATTCCTCCTACGAAAATTAAAATTATTTTATCAATAGCTCCCCTTCGCTCAGCTTTCCCACCCATAAAATTAAAAGAGTCTTTGCGCCTTCACCAGCTCCCTACCATAAGATAGAGAAAAGACTTCACCCAACCACCCCAGCCAAAAAGATGAAGTAAGAACATGCCCTTAAAAGGCTATTCAACTACCTTCGATTATTTTAACATTTACTTTCAAAAAACTCAAGTTTGAAAATTATCAGATTGATTTTTCAAGAATATGATATACTATATTAGATATTTCATTTTGATGATGGTTAAATCCAGGAAACCTAAAAAATTCCTTTATATTTTAATAATAGGTACTTTAATCAATTTTTAGAGTTTCTAAATATGGTAATTTCATAATTTCGGGAGGAATAAAATGGAAAATAATCCTTCAATTCAAATGGAAAAGTTAATTAGAGAAATTTGTTCAAAAGTTAAAAGTGAAGGAAGGAAAGTCTTAAAAGAATTCAACATTTCTCCAGCTCAGTTTGATGTTTTGCAAACCGTTTATTTCAAAGGTCCTAAAATGCTCAGTGATATCAGTAAAAGATTGGGAGTAACTAAAAGCACAACAACAGGACTCATTAGAAGATTGGAGATTGCAGGATATTTGGTTAGAGAAAAATCCAAGAAGGATAAAAGGGTATACGTTGTCCAAATAACTCAAGAAGGAACTAATATAATAGAAAACGTGATAAAAAACAGGGTAAAATTAATGGAAAAAGTATATGAAAAATTGGGAGAAAAAGAAAGAAGCATAGAAATATTAAATGAGATCAATAAGATTTTGAATGAAAAACGGGGTGAGATTTAACAGTGTATAGAAAGTTGATATTGCTTCTTTTATTAATCTTTACCACATTACTTTTTTCTTATACAATAAATATAACAGCATTAACTGGTAGTGAGATTTATTTTGATTCTCAATTTATGGGAACTGTTACCGAAACACCTTTTACAATCGAAGTACCTGATGATAAGTCCGGTTATCTAGAAATAAAAAAACTGGGATACAGCGATTTTATTGCCTATATAGAGCTTTTAGGAAACGAATCCCAAATTACAGCCGAACAAGTACCTTTAACTAAACTTATTTTTGATATCAACGTTGATTCTGTCAACATAAAATACACCTTTTTAAACCAAAATTACGATATACCTTTACCCCCATCTTATGAAGTTGATATTCCCTACACCGTAGAAAAAATAATTATAGAAAAAGATGGATTTTTTGCTAAAGAGATAAACCTTGAACTGAAACCATTTGATAAGAAAAATTTAAGTATCGCTTTAATTCCAATTGATGAAATACTGCTCGAATCAAATCCTCCTCAAGCAAACGTTTTCGTAGATGGAAAGTTAGTTGGAAAAACACCTATTACCGTAAAAAGAAGTAATTTCGATATAATTTCGTTGGAAAAGGAAGGTTATTTAGTCAACACATTAAAAGATTTGCCTCAAGATGATAGAATATTAGTTGAATTAGAAAATGGAATAGAACTTTTTGTTGATAGCGAACCAAAAGATGTGGGCGTATTTTTGGATAATGAATATGTAGGAAGTACTCCAATGAAAGGTTTATTCCCTACTGGAACATATAATTTAACATTATCTAAATTAGGATATGTATCCACAAATTTGATGATTGAATTGACACAAAACGGTTTGAATAAATATTATGTTGAACTGAATCCACTTTTAAATACAATAAGTTTTCTGAATTCTGAAAATTATGAATTCAATATCGATGGAAAATACGTAGGAAAAGGAATTGATTCGATTATTTTGGATGATTCACCACATTTTGTTAGGATTATATCGGGAAAGAAAAGTTTAGAATTTCCGATTTATAGAGATTTTTATGACAAAATGGAAAGTATAGATTTAAATAAACTGAGTACAGTAAATGTTTATTCTCTACACAATACGCCCGTGAGCTTTCTAGGAAAAACCCAAAAGACTCCTGCATTTTTTCTTTACAATATGTTAAACAATCCTCAGTTTGTAAACGTAAGGACATTAAATAGAACGTATAGCATCCTTTTGGAACCTTCTGAAAGTGTGGATATTTATACCGGAAGTGATTTTGGTAACCTGTTTATTACCACAAACGTTAAAGATCCTCTTATTTACATTGATGGCCAATATTTGAATTATAAGGATTGCTTTGGTTACCCGTTAAAATCAGGAGATTATACGATAGAGGTCAGAAAGTTCAATGAAATCAAACAACAAAAAGTGACTATAAGCCCTGGTGAAAAGAGTTTCGTACATTTTGAATTTGACTCTCATGTACCTGTGAAGGTAGATTTTACCGGGGAGAAGTATACTATCAATGGTGAAGAATTTACTCACACAGAGAAAGTGCTTTATTTACCTTCAGGACCAAATTTGTTTTCAAATGGAGAAATGTCTGTAGTAATTTTCGTAAACGAACCTATGTACGTTGATCTAGACAAACTTTTTGGAGGGTTATAAATATGGCGAAAAAAATAGTTTTATTTTTGTTTTTTACTTTTATTTCATTGAGTTTGTTATCCCAAACCAACATAGTAGATTTACAACCATCCTCACCGATATATCCTCAAGTGGTGAGAATGGTTGAATCAGGAATCATGTATCTAGACAATCAAGGCCGTTTCAGAGGTTCTCAGCAAGTTTTAAGATATGATTTGGCAGAGTTTGGTTCAAATATGCTCGATTATGTAGATGGACTTTATGGTCAAGAACTCGAAGAAATAAGTAACAGATTGCTCAACCTCGAAAATTTAAATGCTGAAAAAAGATTGTACAATTTAGAAAGTACCGTTTTTGCCCACGATGACCGACTGTCTTATCTGGACTCCACTATCCAAAATTTGGGGAAAAATGTATCGGATATTTTAGCAGTAATTGATCCCAGTCAACCAATTAACGAAGACAACGTTATTTTCCAAGAGATCTCTCAAGGAGCAATTGATATTGCAAAAAAAACTGCACAAGATGAAGTTCAAATGATTGCTGACTCTTCAATGGCATCCTTGACAATTTTTCAAGAACGCCTCAATCATTTCGAACAAGAGGTAATGAACTTAAACGCTAAATACGATCAAACTATTGAAAGTTTGGAATCTGTATTGATAGATTCAACTCAGTCAAATAAAGAAGAATTAAAAAATTATATAGACATGAGATTAAATCTCGAAATAGATGGGTTGAAAACCTCTTTGACAAACATCGCTAAAAACGAAGTTTATCTTTATAACGATACGTTGACGGCTACATTGAACAATTTTGATCAAAGGATTGCAAGGGTAGAAAGTGAGATAGTTCCATATGAAAACAGTTATAATGAACTGAATAAAAAGATTAATGAAAACGAGGCGAAGTTGGATTTCATTCTCTCAAATGTTTCAACAAGTATTTCAGCTGAAACATTGAACGATGAGCTGTTGTTGGGAGTGCGAACCGATATCGAAGGATTGAAAGTAAAAACTAATAATCTCTCGAACGATCTATCTGTATTATATGACCAAGTAGCTTCAAACCAATCTTACATAGAAACTTTCGATGCAAGACATGCCTACTACAACTCTAAAATATTAGATTTGCAAAATAAATACAACACCCTTTCTGAACACATAATAATTCAGAACAAAAAATTGGATAACATAATTTTTGAATTATCAAAACTCACGCCAACGTCATCAGAGATGGCTGCTCCTCAGTATACTGTGGATATAAAAAATTTGCAAGAAAGAGTTTCGAGCTTAGAAAGAACGATTGGTACTTATTATGATCAAATTGGTGAACTGACTGTATATGCCTCTACTTTCGAAGAATTAAGAAATAATTTGGACGAACTTCATTTAGCATTAGAAAAAAATAACGGCGATATTCAAAATTTAAAAGAAAAAACAGAAGCGTTAAATGCTCAAATATCGTCTTTAGCAACCTTGACTAATTTAAATAAAGATACTTTATCTCAAATAGGGGATATTGCGAAAATTGCTGAAACAGTTGGTCATTTAAATGATAACTACCAAAATTTGAATAGAACAAATGCACAATTACAGAATGATCTAATACAAGTAGAGAATAGATTATCCAATATTGAAAATACTTTGAACAATTTTCAAATAACTTCTTCTGAAATAGAAGAGCTTAAAAATTCTTATAATTCTTTACTTGAAAAATACTATGAAATTAAAAGTGAGTCTGAATATTTGAATGATCCCATGATGTTAAAAAACGATCTAAAGGCAGAATTATCTCAGCAGTTAGCTACAGAGTTAGTTTCCTTTGAAAAAGAATTAAACAATATTGAAGATAAACTTTCAAATGTTGAATCAAGGCTTTCTAATATCGAAAAAACCGTTTTTCTTCACGATGAAAGTATTGCCACGCTCTCACAAAAAACAGATGAGAATGTAGAAAAAATTAATAATTTAGAAAGTTCTATACAACAGATAGAAAAACCTAATAAAACTTATGTTTCATCGATAATTGCGGGACTTGTTGGAGTATTGGTTGGTGCAGGAATTGTTTTATTATTCCAATAATTTCAGGAGGGAACAATGGTTTACGGAATAGCTTTAGGAAGTGGTGGTGCAAGAGGAGCTGCTCACGTTGCCTTAATTAATGAACTGAAAGAACGAGCAATAAAAATCGAAGTAGTAACAGGATCCAGTGTAGGTGCTTTAGTTGGTGCCCTCTATGCTTTAAATCCTGATGTGGACCTATTTCAAATATTCAAAGACTTAACACTTAAAAAGAAAAAGACAATAGATTCGCAGTTTAGAACTCTAAACAACAGAATTACTAATTTCCCTAAAATGGTTGCAGGCAAGAGCTTTTTAAAAAATGATTTCGTTTATGATATTTACAAACAGTTGTATGGACGTAAACGTTTTTCCGATTGTAAGATAAAACTAGGAATCGTTTCATATGATTTGGAAAGTGGTGAAGAAGTCGAGATCACAGAAGGGTACATAATCGATGCTGTTATGGCTTCTTCAAGTGTTCCTGGGGTTTTCCCTCCTTTAAGGTTAGGGGGCATGAACCTCTTGGATGGGGGAGTTTTAACACCTATTCCAGTAAAGTTAGCTAAAAAGCTAGGAGCAGATTATGTAATAGCAAGCAATTTAAATGGCGAGGTTAAGAACGATTTTAAATTTAACGACGGATTGGATTATATAATTTCTATAGAAGACTTTAAAAATGATTTGATGGTTAACTATGAAATAAATAAAGCAGAAGAAGTTTACACATTCCCGATAGAGTATTCATGGGAGGGTTTTTCTTATTTTAATGAAATATACCAAAATGCTAAAAATTTTTTAAAATCTATGCAAAATAAAGTGAGGGAGTAACGTTGAACTTAGTAATGGGAGGATTTTTTGAAGGCTTTTATTGGGAATCTGGTGTTTTAGAGTTTATCTCAAAAAAAGAAAAAGTCTTAAATCTATATACCTCTAGTTTAGGTAGTTTAAGAGGTTTATTTTATTCTATGTATGGGGTAAATTTTTTCGGTCGTTTAAAAGATTTCATATACGAAAAAAATAATCCTTTACGTGAGGTAATTACCAATACAGAATTATATAACAGTAGATACGCTCAAACAACGGCATTGATAAGATTGGGAAGAGGGAAAATGTCGCTTTACAATCCGGATACTTTAAAAAAATTTTTGGAAGGTTATTTTGGTGACCAAACACTTTCTTCACTCGGAAAAAATATAAGTTTCGAAGTCTTCGAGCTAAAAAATAAAGAAGTAATTACACTGAAAAATGAAACAAGAATTGTTGATATGTTAATGATGGAATTGGCGTTTCCACCTTATTACAGTTATTATGAATATCAAGGTGGATTTTTTATTCCCACTTCCTATTTATCGTTTATCCCTCAAAAATTCCCTAAAGATGCCGTAATAATTTCTTTTGATCCGGTTTTAACTTATCCATATCCAAAAAATACGGTCGAGATTCTTTTAAAAACCTCCTATTCTAGAACATTAAAAAATTATCGTTTATTGACGGAAGGTTTTAATACTATAGAACCACAAAAACAATTGAAAAATTATTTCAATATGTCTGCTTTTTTTGATGGTCAAAATCAAGCTAATAATTTTTTGGAGGCCAAAGTATGAAGCGTTTTACTATATTCTTTTTAATGCTTACATTAACAAATTTGATCATTTATTCTGCGCAAATAAATGTAAAAGCAGATGAAGTAAAAGGGGAAGAAAGTAGGTACATACTGAAAAATAATGTCTTTATACAGAAAGAAGATCTTTCTATTTCAACGGATTTTGCCACCATCACACTCATTGACGACGAGTGGCGAGATGTAAACACCGAGAAGGTTTATATAACAGGAGACACGTTTGAAGCCACATCTACATCTATGAGCTTTGACCTTCAGACGGAAAAGGGAACTCTTTCTGGGAATGTTTTAGCTAAGATTTTTTTGGAAGAATCAGAGATCGAGATAAGTTCTGACGAACTTCAGATAGATAACAATAATAAAAGATACGAAGGAAGTTCTAAAGACCTGGTTTTGATTCAAAAAGAAGATTATATAATAAACGCAAAATCCTTTGTTTTTGTTGAAAACGAAAACTTGCTCACGCTTTCCGAAAATGTCCATATCATAAATTCTGTAAAAAAAATTGATATGACATCAGCATACGCTACTTTCAATACGCAAACCAACGATATAGAGGCTCAGGCGGTTAATTTAATTTTGGAAGTAGCAGAGGAGGAGGAATAATCATGAAGAAGATTTTTGTTGTTTTTTTCTTACTTTCTCTCTTTGTTCCGGTTTATTCTCAAACGTATTACGACGTAGGTTTTTCTTTGCTGAATTATCCTGATGGTTTCAAATTTGCTTTAAAGAGTGGATTGGAGTCAGATTCCTTCAACCTTGATTTTGATCTTAGCCCAAACTTTGCAGAAACGTTCTCTTTGATCACGGTTACGGATGTTTCTGCTAAACTTTTGGATATAAACCCGAACACTTTTTTAGATGTTGGTTTATTATGGGTGTATGGTGAAGATTTTCCAGGGACTCTTGCATATGGAGGCTTTAATTTGAATTTTAATAACATTTTAGGAAAATTGTACGTGGGATACCCATTCAACAATACCGATGATCCTTTGAACTATTTCGCTATAAAATTCGGTTACGTAGTTCCAAAACCTGCTGATTTTATTGATGATTTAAAGTTAGATTTAAGGGTGGTAAACGGTAGGATTGACTTTTCAATCTTTTTAGTAGAACCTTTGTAAAATGAATAAAAATCAAGGGTTTCTAATGATAGAGAGTATATTTGAAATTTTTATCGTTTCTTTATCAATGCTGATCGTAATAGGTACTTTTTTCGGTACAATCAACATTTTAAAAAGTTCGTTAGATGAAATGGTTAATCTAAACCTTATTTCCAACGCCGTTATGGAAGTGATAGTTGTTGCAAAAAATGAGATTACTAATGTGACCTCCTACGATTCTTCAACCGTCTTAGGAAATTCATCTGATGGCAACATAGTTGGTTTTTCATACAATAAA
>NZ_JALY01000088.1:0-2954 GCF_002924615.1 Petrotoga halophila DSM 16923
TTTGGTTTTAGAGGTGAGGCCCTTTCTTCAATTTCAAGGGTTTCTAGAATGAAAATGACCTCCAAACCACCTGAAAAAGAAGTTGGAACAATGTTAGAAATATTAGGCGGAAAAATAATAGAAAAAAAGAGGGTTAATTCATCAAATGGAACGAAAATTGAGATTATGGATCTTTTTTTCAACATTCCTGCACGCAGAAAATTTCTTAAAAGTGATTCTGCTGAAGGAAGATACGTTACAGAGATTATAGAAAAGTTTGCTTTTACGAACAATATTAACTTAACGTATATAAGAGACAACAAAGAAATCTACAAATTTTCTTCTGATATGGATCTAATTACAAAATGTTTAAAAATATATCCCGAGTTAAAAAGAGATGATCTCATAGAAATTGAATACAACGATTCAGTGTACAAAATATCTGGAGTTATTTCACAACCAAAAGTTGGAAGAAATAATAGAACCGCCCAACACTTTTTTGTAAACAACAGGTATATTAAGGCGGCTTCACTTTACTCCGTTTTGGAAAAAGGTTACGGTGAGATGCTGGAAAAATCAGTTCATCCTTATGGAATAATATTCATAGAAATACCATCAAATATGGTAGATGTAAACGTTCACCCTCAAAAATTGGAAGTAAAATTCACGGACGAACAAAAGATAGCTTCTTTACTTAAAAAAGTTGTAAGAGAGGTCCTAAAGGAAAACACTCACTTTACGATGGAATTCATAAGTAGTAACGATATCCCTGCCACAAATAATGAAAATTCTTCGTTTTCTGTTCAAAATTTATACAGCAAGAACGAAGACTCACAAAAAGTTAATTTTTCACAAAACACTCCAAAAACAGATTATTTTGAACATACAGACGAATTTTTTAATAACTCTGAAATAGAAGATCTTCAGGAAGGAAATATCCATTTTGATAATGATAATAATTATAGACTTTATGAACCATCAAAAACCTTTGATTTTAAAGGTTTTGAATATCAAAAGAATCAGACGTTTACACCTGTTGAAAAAATTAATTCTTTTGAAAAATTAAGCATTTTGGGCATAGTTGCTGAGAGATATCTTGTAGTCGAAGGGGAAGACAAATTACTTTTAGTAGATTTTCATGCCGCACATGAACGTTATATATATGAAATTTTAAAGGAAAACCTATACGAAAAAGGTGGACTTACTTCCGATCTTCTACTTAACCCTCTTAAAATATCTTTAGACGAAGTAAGAAAAGGAATAATTTTAGAAAACAAAGATCACTTAGAAAAATTGGGTATAAAATTGGAAGAAGAAGGCAAAGAAATTATTGTAAAAGGACTTCCTTCCCTTGTGAAAATTGATGACGCTGAAAGATTGATATTCGAGATAGCGGATGATCTAAGAATATCAAATTTTGATCAACAATCAAACATACTTGATAAGAACTTAGCTACTATGGCGTGTAGAACGGCTGTAAAAACTAAAGATAATCCTACCGGTATGGAAACACTTTTAAACAACATCTTTGAGAAAAAATTACTAACCTGTCCACATGGTAGGCCGATAATGATCCAAATTACATTTAAAACCTTAGATAAATACTTTGGAAGGACTTAAAAAGGGGTGTAGCTTTTTCTTACACCCCTTTTTGTTTGTTTACTTAACTTGATCTAATTCTATCAATCTCTCTTGGGAAGTATAATTTTCAATAGTTCCCAAGTGAGCAATGTATTCACGTAAAGCATCCGCGTCTCTAAAGTATGTATCGTAACCAGGTTTACCTTCAAGCATAGTGTATCCGTCTCCGCCTGCAGCTACATAGTTGTTGGTAACAACCTTATAAGTTTTGTTCAAATCAATGGGTTTACCGTTTATTTTCACGTTTGTAGCTTTTCCACCTTTTATTTCTGCAGTTAGCCCTGCTACATGTAACTTAGCTCCTTGGCCATCAGGAATTGTAGCAGCATAATTTAAAACATCCATTATGTCTTTCCCAGTCAACTCTAAAACGTACAATGTGTTTCCAAAAGGTAAAACAGTCAAAATGTCTCTGTAGGTTATATCCCCTGCTTCAATAGAGGCTCTTATCCCGCCACCGTTCATTAAAGCAACATCTGCACCTGTTTTCCAAATCATACCATCTGCTATAAGATTGCTTAGATTCGTTTCGTCACTTCTAACGTGGGCACGTTCCCCGTCGAGATATACTTTTGTTACTCCAACAACCTCATTCAAAGCCTCTGATCCAAGTTGATAAAAAGCATCTGTAAACATTTTTATGAAAGGATCTTCGGGGATATCAGATGTTAGTGGAATTACTTCTCCTCTCCAATCTACTATCCTACCATCATCGATCCATAAATCTATTCTCCCAATGTTCTCTGCATTCTCTCCAGCTTGTGCTACTATTACATTATTGATTACTACAGGTGTTTCTAACAAAGTATGAGAATGTCCGTCTATTATAATATCTACTCCGGGTACATTTTCAGCTAGCTCATCTGAGGTAGTGAACTCAACAGACAAGTTAGGCCTTCCTCCATCTGCATGATAACCTAAGTGCGCAAGGACTATAACTACATCAGCTTTTTCTTGGACAATTGGAAGATATTTTTTTAAAGTTTCTTCTGCATCCACAATTGTATTCTCGCCTAAATAAATTGGTTCTAAAACTTTCGTTTGTTCAGTAACAAGACCTATAATTCCAACTGAGAAATCACCATAGTCTTTTATGATGTACGGTTCAAAAATTGGTCCTCCATGTTTTTCATCGACAAAATTTGCCCCTAAGAATGGAAATTGTGCTACTTCATACTGTTTCTCAAGCACTTCAAAAGGTTTATCGAATTCGTGATTACCCAAAACCATAGCATCCAAACCCATATAATGTAAAGCCAAAAAGTCAGGAACTGCATCCAACTGATCAGATTCTGGAATCCCTGTATTTACATCACCAGCATGTAGAAAAAGTA
>NZ_JALY01000049.1:0-5985 GCF_002924615.1 Petrotoga halophila DSM 16923
TACATATTATACGAGGAGGGATTTATATTGAAGACGAAAGATGTTGCAATTTCTGGTATAATGATTGCCTTAGTTTTTGTTTTAACCTTTGCGATAAAAGTTCCTGTGCCATTCACAAGGGGTTACGTACATTTGGGAGACAGCATGATATTCATTTCAGCGATTTTGTTCGGTAGGAGGGTTGGAGCCTTAGCAGGAGGATTGGGTTCTGCTTTGGCAGATTTGGTTGGAGGTTATGCTTATTGGGCTATACCCACTTTGATTATAAAATCCGTTATGGGGGCTTTAGTCGGATGGGTTTCTGATAGTTATAGAAACAAATATTCGGGCAAAAAAGAACTTACGATTTTTCTCTCAAGTATAGGTATATGGTTGGCTTTTTCCTTAACTCTTTCCTTATTTTTAAAAAACTTGATAGCGAATTTAGCAACATCTCCTTTGACTAACAACCTAATGAATGAATTGGGGTACGAAAGTATAGAAGAGTTAGAAAATTTTTTATTAAACGCTAGGGGATTAATCAACATTATTCTTTTAGCAATACCAATAGCCATAATACTAATTTCGTTGTTCCTTAGAGGAAAGGGTTCAACGCTTTTCAGACTAGGTAATTTGATGGGAAGTATGATAGCTGGTTTATGGATGGTTATAGGATACTTTTTTGCAGGTAGAATTATAGTTGGTAATTGGGTGATGCCTATTTTTGAGGTACCTTGGAATGTTTTACAATTCACCGTAGGAATTCTCGTTGCATATATAGTGTTATTCGGTCTACAAAAGACAAAACTTTTTGAAAATTCCCAAAAGTAAAAAAGCAATCTCGGTTGCCTGTGCAACCGAGACCTTTTTCTTCTACTATCCTTTATTTTAGTAACATTTCATATCTTTTACCAACTTCTTCCCAATTAACTATGTTCCACCAAGCTTGTATGTATTCTGGTCTCCTGTTTTGATATTTCAAATAATAAGCGTGTTCCCAAACATCCAAGCCCAACACAGGTTTCAAACTGTACATTATCGGGTTATCTTGATTTGGGGTGGATAGAATTGAAAGATGCCCGTAGTTATCTAAAACCATCCAAGCCCATCCGCTTCCAAATCTTGTTGCTGCTGCATTTGAAAATTCCTCTTTAAATTTGTCAAAGCTTCCAAAGGTCTTATCAATACTTTCAGCTAACTTTCCAGAAGGCTTACCACCACCATTGGGTCCCATTATTGTCCAAAATAAAGAATGATTGTAATGTCCACCTCCGTTGTTCCTTACTGTTGTTCTAATATCGGCTGGTATATTGTCTAAATCCTTGAGAATGTCTTCTATACTTTTACTTGCCCATTCAGGATATTTTTCTAAAGCCGCATTTAAATTTTTAACGTAACCTCCATGATGCTTAGTATGGTGAATCTCCATTGTTGTTGCATCTATGTAAGGTTCTAGCGCATCGTAAGGATAACTCAATTTTGGTAATTCAAAAGCCATAATTACACCTCCATGATTAGATTAATTTCCGATAATTTTTGTCGTATTTAAATTATACCACACATTTTATCATTATGCAAGTCGAATTTGATATTCATATATTCTTAATAAATCTTATAAAAAGGGGAAAATGTATGTGTTATAATTACCTTCGGAATTTGGAAAAAATCTGCTGGAGGAAACCAAATGAAGGTTTTTCTAAGTGATTTACACATCGGATTAGGTAACGAATCTGATGACTTTATATACGATGACAGATTAATCAAGTTGCTACGTGATCTTGATGGAGAAAACAATGAGTTATTTGTCGTCGGAGATTTTTTCGAGTTATCCAACTTAATCAATGATGGTCTCATAATGGATACAGCTTTTGAATATGCTGAAAAATTTGATCCGTCTTTAATAGATGCAATATTTGCCAGCCATGAAAAGCTGATCGAAGAGTTTCAAAAATTTTCAAAAAAACATAAAATTTATTATATCGCAGGTAACCACGATTATTACATTCTTTTGAATCAAAAAATAAATGAAAGGATCAAAGAAGTATTTGAGAATTGTGAAATTTTACCCTATTATTATGATCCAAATATTAGATTATTTGTTATACATGGTAATCAGTTCGATATAGTCAACAGATTGAGCAAAGATAAAGATGGAAACCTTATTCCCCCATTTGCAGAGTACATGAACAAATACATGAACTATAATTTTGGGAAAGTTGCTGGGAAAATTCTACCTGCTGAGCTTTTTTCTGATTATCAAAATATTTATCCTCAGTTAGATGTCTTCAAGTGGTTGGATGTTATAAAAGAAAAATATGATTTAAAATATAATTTAAAAAACAAATGGATCGAAATTTTTACACAATTAATTAAGACCCCTCAGGTAAAAAAGTGGATGAAAATAAATTTTCCAGGCGTAAATATTCTATCTAATATATTTATAAATAACTTAGGGGGAATGAAATTAGGCGAAGCTATAGTTAGGGTAGGAATGTTCTTCAGAAGTATGAGAAATTCAAATTCTCTTTTAATGAATGCAGAAGAGCTTTTGAACGAAAAATTCTATATACCAAAAGAATATCTTATTGGGTTTTATGATCAAGATATTTCTTTTGTTAAAGGGGAAGTAAAGGGAATAGTTATGGGTCATAACCATAGAGCATCGTTTAATATTATAAAAAACGGAGGACCAAAAGAAGTTTATATTAATACTGGAACATGGAAATTCATGGTAAATAGAAATTTTGGAATAAATAGAAATGAGTTCATCAAAAAAAAGTTGATTTCCTATCTATTGATAGACGATTCAAATAAACCTATGAATTTTAAATTAGTAAGAGAAGAGGCTTTTTAAATTATTAAAATTGTATGTTAAATTTTACCCAAATGAGAAGTAGAAAAAAAGTAATTAGAATATAATTGAACAAAGTGTGATGATTTAATCATCATAGATTTTTTGTAATTATAATTTTTTTCATAAAATCTGATAGGAGGTAAAAAGATGGGGAAAAAGTATGTATACGTGTGGAATAAAAACCGAGTAGAAGGTAACTCAAAAATGAAAGACATTCTTGGAGGGAAAGGTGCTAACTTAGCAGAGATGGCATCTTTAGGCTTGCCAGTACCCCCGGGTTTCACTATTTCAGCAGAAGTATGTAAATATTATTGGGATAACAACAGAAAATTCCCAGAAGATCTTAAATCAACTGTTGAAGAAGCCATGAGGGAACTTGAAAATGTTACAGGTAAAAAATTCGGTGACAACGAAAATCCTCTTTTGGTCTCAGTAAGGTCTGGTGCCGCCATTTCTATGCCTGGAATGATGGATACTATATTGAATTTAGGTCTTAACGATGAATCAGTCGAGGGATTGGCCAAACTAACTAACAATGAAAGGTTCGCTTGGGATTCTTACAGAAGATTTATACAAATGTTTGGTGATGTTGCACTTGGTATTCCCCATGAAAAATTTGAAGACGCCCTTAATGAAGTAAAAAACAAAAAAGGCGTAAAACAAGATTTAGAATTAGACGCGAATGATCTTAAAAAAGTTGTTGAATTATACAAAAAACTCTACAAAGAAGAAGGAAAAGAGTTCCCACAAGATCCTATGAAACAGCTTTGGATTGCTATAGAAGCAGTTTTTGGTAGTTGGAACAATCCAAGGGCTATAAAGTATAGACAAATTAATGAAATGGATAAACAAGGTCTTTTAGGAACAGCTGTTAATGTAGTAGCTATGGTTTTTGGTAACATGGGAGAAGACAGCGGTACAGGTGTGGCTTTCACAAGAGATCCAAACACTGGTGAAAAGAAATATTACGGTGAATTTCTCACCAACGCACAAGGAGAAGATGTCGTTGCCGGTATAAGAACTCCAAAAAGTTTGGATGAGTTGAAAAATATCAATCCTAAAGTATATAACCAATTACTTGAGGTTATGGATAAATTGGAGACACATTTTAGGGACATGCAAGATATAGAATTCACAGTTGAAAGAGGTCAATTATATTTGCTTCAAACAAGAAATGGAAAGAGAACTGCTGCTGCGGCTGTTAAAATTGCGGTGGATATGGTTAAAGAAGGTCTCATAAACAAACAAGAAGCAGTGATGAGAGTTAAACCGGCAGATATAGAAAAATTATTACATCCTATTTTCGATCTCGAAGAATTAAAAAATGCCCAGTATATTGGAAAAGGATTACCCGCATCTCCTGGTGCTGCTACAGGAAAGATTGTTTTTAGCGCAGACGATGCCGAAAAGCTGGCAAAAGATGGTGAAAAAGTAATTCTTGCTAGACCCGAAACATCCCCCGAAGATGTTGGCGGTATGAACGTTGCAGAAGGAATACTAACTTCACGTGGAGGAATGACTTCTCATGCTGCCGTCGTTGCTAGAGGAATGGGTAAAACAGCTGTTGTTGGAGCAGAAGATATAGTCATCGATTTAAAAAATAAAGTTATAAAATCTAATGGAGTAGAATTAAAGGAAGGCGATTGGATTTCCATCGATGGAAATGAAGGAAAAGTTTACGCTGGAAAGATCAAAACAGTTAGACCAGAAGGGTTAGCAGGTGATATTTCTGTATTGCTTGAGTACGCAGACGAAGTTTCCGTTTTAGGGGTTAGAGCAAACGCAGATATTCCAAGAGATGCGAAAGTTGCAAGAGAATTTGGCGCTCAAGGAATTGGGCTTTGTAGAACGGAACACATGTTCTTTGGGCCAGAAAGAATAAACAAGATGAGAACTATGATCGTTTCAAAAACAGAAGAACAAAGAAGAGCAGCGTTAGAGCAACTTTTACCATTTCAAAGATCCGACTTCAAAGGATTGTTTGAAGAAATGGAAGGATTTTCTGTTACAATAAGGCTTTTGGATCCACCTCTTCATGAATTTGTTCCAGAAAGCGAGGAACAAATAAAAGAAGTTGCAAAAATGATTGGAATCAGTGAAGACGAATTAAGGAGCATAGTTAAAGATTTAGAAGAATTCAACCCCATGATGGGTCACAGAGGTGTAAGATTAGCCATTACTTACCCAGAAATAGCAGAGATGCAAACAAAAGCTATAATTTTGGCTGCTATAGATTTAATAAAAGAAGGTAAAAAGGTGCAACCGGAAATAATGATCCCAGTGGTTGGAAACGTTAAAGAGCTCACCATCCTTAAAGAATCTATTAAGCAGATTGCTGACGAATTAATAAAAGAAAACAACGTAGACTTAGAATACAAAATTGGAACAATGATCGAAGTCCCCAGGGCCTGTGTCGTTGCAGATCAAATTGGTGCAGAGGCTGATTTCTTCAGCTTTGGTACCAACGATCTTACACAGCTTGGTTTAGGTTTTTCAAGAGATGATTATGGAAAATTCATTGGAGATTATATTGAAAAAGGTATCTACGAAAAAGACCCCTTCCAACAAATCGATAGAGAAGGCGTTGGAAGATTAATAAAACTTGCTTTGGATGGTGGAAGATCCACTAACCCAAAATTGAAGGTAGGAATATGTGGAGAGCACGGTGGAGATCCAGATTCTATTGAGTTTGCACACTTAGTAGGATTGGATTATGTCAGCTGTTCTCCATACAGAGTACCAGTCGCTAGATTAGCAGCTGCACAAGCAGCGGTAAATTATAAGAGAGGTAAAACGGTTAATTATTAATCAATAGGTAAAAAATTCAGAAATAATCAGAGTTCTAAAATCAAGATGTGAATTTTATAATAGTTACAGGGTGGAGATCTCTCCACCCTTTTTGTTATACAGCTCATTAACTGTTGACACTTCCTTGCTGATATGTTAAAATTGAACAAATGTTTTATTATATCTTTTCCGGGGTGATCCATAATGAAAATTGTAGATTTGATTGAACAATCAAACAAACCTATTCTTTCCTTCGAAATTATCCCTCCTAATGTTGGAGAAATACTGTCTTTAGAAACTCTAAAACACGTATTGTAACTAACTTTTAATACCTTCAATATTGTACTTTTACCTCCTCACTGTAT
>NZ_JALY01000145.1:0-7011 GCF_002924615.1 Petrotoga halophila DSM 16923
TATCAAGTAATTCAAGAGGAGATGTTTTATATCAAAGTATGAGGAGGAGGTATTATGAAAAAAGCATTGTTTCTGTTGGTTGTGGTACTTATTAGCACCTTCATGTTGGCTCAGGTTAAGGAAGTTATTTTTTGGCATAGTTATTCCACTACTTCTGGAGAGTATAAACTATTAACTGAAGAAATTATACCGGAATTTGAAAAAGAACACTCAAACATCAAAATTACAGAAGTTCAAGTTCCTTACGATGAAATGAGAAGAAGATTGATCGTAAGCACGGCAGCTGCACAATACCCTGACGTTATGAGGATGGATATTATCTGGGTCCCACAATTTGCTGATATTGGCGTCTTATTACCAGTCGATGAGGAATTTCCCGAAGATTTTCAACAAATTAAAGATGATTTTTTACCTGGACCACTGGCTACAAATTACTGGAATGGTCACTATTACGGAGTCCCTTTGGATACAAATACAAGGGTTTTGTTATGGAACCGCAAAATGTTTGAAGAAAGTGGATTAAGTGCGCCTCCAACAAATATGGAAGAATTTATCAAAGATATCAAAATTTTAACCAAAGATACCGATGGAGACGGACAGATTGACCAATGGGGTTTTGCTGATACTGGTTTCGGACCATGGAATAGCATGCCATGGATATACTCTTTTGGAGGTCAAATTCTTAATCCAACAAATTCGAAGGCTGAAGGATACGTGAATTCACCTGAAAGTGTTGAAGCTTTAAAAACATTTAAAGATTTATACAATCAGGGCTATATTGCACCTATCGGAGGGGGTGGAATTGGTGTATTAGAGGGATATGCTGAAGGTATTTATGCTATGACCTTTTCTGGCCCATGGGCTGAGAGTATTATAAAAGGTCAGTATCCCGATGCAGAAATTAATTATTCCCTCGTCCCTGCCGGTAAAGGGGGTTCTAAATCTGTAGTTGGGGGTGAAGATATAGTTATTTTCAACTCTACTAAATACAAAAATGAAGCATGGGAGTTTGTAAAATTCATGACTTCAAAGGAAGTTCAGCTAAAATTTGCAACTGTTGGTCAGATGCCTGTATTGAATGGATTACTTGATGAACCCGAAATTAAAGAACATCCATTCTTCCCAGTTTATCTAAAACAATTAGAAACAGCTGTTCCTCGCTCCCCTCATCCTGCTTGGAACGAAATCAACGATATTATGGATAGTGCCTGGCAAAATGCGGTTATAGGAGGAGTAAACCCACAGGATGCTTTAGATAACGCTGCTTATGAAATTGAAGAAATCCTGAAAGAATATAGATAATAATGGGAAAAAAATTCTAGGTGGAGGATATTCTCTTCCACCTAATATAATCCCTTGTATTAGAGGAGGAATAAAGAATGACTAGGGAAAAGAGAAGAAAATCGGTTGGCCTTCTTTTTGTTTTGCCTGGTTTGATCACTTATTTCGCGTGGACTTTGTACCCGATTATAAAAAGTTTTATTATGAGTTTATACGAATGGAATATTAATCCGAATATTTCTAATAAATTTATTGGGTTAGAAAATTATATCGAATTATTCCAAGATCCAAAATTTTATGTAGCTCTTAAGAATACTATTTTTTATACACTAATTACAGTTCCTGGACAAATGATTTTTGGCTTTTTGGTAGCTCTCCTTTTAAATAGAAAAATGAAAGGTCAAACTTTATTTCGGTTGCTGTACTATTTGCCTGTGGTAACTTCTTGGGTAATAGTCTCAATATTGTTTCAATATCTTTTTGCAGCAAGAGGAGGTTTAGTAAACTTTCTATTAAAAGACATGTTTCATATAATACAGAAGGATATTGCATGGCTATCCAACCCAAAAACAGCAATGATACCTATTTATACATTAGGCATATGGAAAGGCATAGGGTGGTCGATGCTTATTTTCTTAGCTGGACTTCAAGGAATACCTAAACAACTTTACGAAGCGGCTTCTTTAGACGGAGCTAACAGTTGGCAAACCACAACTAAAATTACTTTACCTTTAATGGTGCCCACAATTATGTTTGAACTTGTCATGCTTACCATTGGCGGATTTAATGTTTTTCTTTCGGTTTATGTTATGACTGGCGGGGGACCGATGGGATCAACGGAGGTCTTGTCTTCATATATGTTTAAAGAAGCCTTCGATTATTTCCATTTTGGTTACGGGTCGGCAATATCGGTAATTTTCTTCATTATTGTTTTTACCATAGCCCAAATCCAAAGGAAACTATTAGCTAAAAGAAGTTTCTATTAAGAGGTGAAAAAATGCAAAGAAAAAACTCAAAAAAAATAATTAATATAATTGTTTTTTGTATTTTAATTTTAGGAGCCATAATAATGACTTTCCCATTTTATTACATGTTTATAACTTCCTTAAAGGAAACAGGTTATATTTTCACCGTTCCACCACAATTAATCCCTAAGCCTGCTACATTCCAAAATTATATAACTGTCTGGAAAGAAGCAGATTTTGCCAGATACTTTATAAATAGCGTTACCATAACGCTTCCTGCAATTATTTTGAATGTTCTCTTATCCACTTTAACGGCATATGGATTTGCAAGGTATAATTTTCCGGGAAAAGAAACTTTTTTCTCCCTTCTAATCGCTACTTTAGCTGTACCCGGATTACTTCTCATAATTCCTCAATTCGACATTGTTAGTAAAATAAGATGGTTGATGGACAACAAAATTACACTTATTTTAACAGGAGGAATAGGAGGAATTGCGTTCAACGCCTTTTTCTTAAGGGGATTTTTTGAAGCTATGCCTGTTGAATACGAAGAAAGTGCAGAATTGGATGGAGCCAATGCCTGGCAGAGATTTATTTATATAGTTTTCCCACAAGCTCTCCCTTCTGTAGGAGCGTTAACTATAATGTCTTTTTTGGGAATATGGGATGACTATTTTTGGCCATCTTTGATATTAACTTCAAAGAACAATTGGACATTACCTATCGGTATAATGACTTTCAAAGGTCAATTTAGCGTTCAATGGAATGTTTTATTTGCAGGAACTATGATTTCTTTGGCCCCTGTACTAGTAGTTTATGTCCTATTTCAAAAGTATTTTATACAATCAGTTTCTGAAGGAGGTTTAAAACTTTGAAAGGAGAGACTTTTAATTGCAAAAGAAAATCATATTTTTAAACTTTTATATCTTACTTTTGTTCGTATCTATATTTGGAGGTGAAAGTATGGACATTTTGTTTGATAAATCATTTTATTATCCAAATGATTCTATAAATCTAAGGTTGTTGAATCTTCCTAACGAAACTAAAAAAATTAAAATTGTTATAACTAAAGATATTCAAACAATTAATGAATTAAGTATGAACATATCTAAAGTGGAAGAAATCATGCAAATATCTTTAAAAGCTCCTTCTAAAGTTGGAGGGTATGGATTAGACTTTTATGTAAATGATAATCTGATCTTAAGCAGGGGCCTTTCGATTTTAAATTCATGGACTGAGTCACCTCGCTATGGGTTTTTAACAGATTTTGGCGAAGGAAGATTTAACGCCGAAAAAACGATGGATTATTTAGCCCAATATCATATCAACTCTTTGCAATATTATGATTGGATGTATGACTATGGATATCTAGTTTCTAAAGAAAAAAATTACAAAGATGCCTGGAATAGAGAAAGAAATATATCAAATTCTGTTTTAAAAGATTTAATTAGAGAAGGACATGAAAAAAATATTTTTTCTATGGCTTATGTCCCTATTTACGGTGTAGAAAGAAATCTTGGCTTAGACCATCCCGAGTGGTTGTTATACGAAATAAAAGGTGAGAATTATGAACCGGTTGACTTTTATCAAAAAATTTTAATCACAAATACTTATCAAGATTCGGGTTGGACAAAATTTCTTATACAACAATGTAAAGAAACTTTAAATTTTGGATTTGATGGAATACATTTAGATCAATATGGATACCCTAAAGATAATGCATCTTTTTACTTAGAAAATAACGAATATAAACCTTACATAACATCTAAAGGTTTTAAGGAATTCATAAATGAATTGAAACAACAAACAGAAGCTCCGGTAATCTTTAATTATGTTAATAATTGGCCCAAGGAAATACAATCTCAAGCAGATGCGATTTATATAGAACCTTGGGAATCATGTAATACATATGAAGATATGTACAAAATGATCAAAGAAGCTAAGGAAAGAAGCAAAAAGGATGTCATAACTGCTGCCTACATCAATCCCTCTTTTGAAGAAAATATTATTTTGACTGATGCGGTTATTGCAATAAGTGGTGGAAGAAGATTAGAAATGGGAGAATATTTGTTAATACTCGGAGGGCCTTATTTCCCTGGCGACGCAGATATTGTAAGTCAAGATTTACTAAATAAACTCAGGAATTACTATGATTACCAAGTAAGATATGAAGAATTATTTGATATCTTAGAAAAAGAAGTAGAATTAAAAGGAAATAATTTATCTTTAAACCCAAAAAATGATTCTATATGGTACAATGTTAAGATGAACTCTAAGTATGTTTTCATTAATCTTGTCAATTTTGTAGGGACAAGCACAGACTTTTGGAGAATGAAAACAAAAAAACCCAATACAATCAATGATATAGAAATTTTTATCCCTTTAAACAATATTAAAAATGTATATTTTGCTTCAGCTGATAATCAGTTATTTTTTTCAAAAATAGATTTTTTAGAAAAAGAAAATGGGTTAATTGTAAAAGTCCCAATACTTGAATATTGGTCAACTATTCTGATAGAATTAGAATAAAAATTTGAGGAGGATTTATCTATGTTCGCAAAGACGCAGTTAACACAATACACTACTTTGTACAGAAGCGGCAAACCTTTTAAAACTGGGGCGGTGATAGTTGACTTAGAAAGCAAAGATTTTCAACAAAACGATACTATCCCATATTTTCAAGTTGAAGAAGAAGACAACAAAATAAATTTCATATACAAGATGTCAAAAGAAGATGTTGTATATGGATTAGGAGAAACTCTTGGGGCATTGAACAAAAGAGGTAAAATTTATAGATTCTACAACACGGATGATCCCGAACACACCCCTGACAAAATGTCTTTATACGGTTCTCATCCTTTTATGATCTTGGATGGGAAAAAAACTTTCGGATTGTTCATTGATTATCCTTCTGAAATAATATTTGACATAGGATTCACAGATAAAGATATTTTACAGATAACCCTCCCTTCAAAAGATTTTGATTTGTATATCTTTGATTCTGATGAAAAGCTATCCATAATAAAGGAATACTTTGATTTAACTGGGAAACCTTATATCCCTCCAAAATGGGCCTTTGGGTTTCAGCAATCAAAGTGGAGTTACTTCTCTGAAGAGGAAGTTAGAAATGTAGCAAAAAAATTCAGAGAAACTGGAATACCCTGTGATGTCATTTACACCGATATAGATTACATGGATAGTTACAAGGTTTTCACCATAAACAAAGAAAAATTTCCTAACTACGAAGGGATGGTAAAAGACCTAAAAGAAATGGGAATAAGAATTATACCGATTATAGACCCTGGAGTAAAAATAGAAAAGGATTATGAAATGTACGAAGAAGGTAAGGAAAAAGGCTTTTTCTGCGTGGATGAAAACGGTAATAACTTTGTTGCAGCTGTCTGGCCAGGGCCCACGCACTTTCCAAACTTTTTGAACTCAGAAGTTAGAAGATGGTGGGGTAAGAAGTATAAACTCTTTACAGATATGGGAATAAAAGGCTTTTGGAACGATATGAACGAACCTTCAATATTTTATACTCCTAAAGGTTTAGACAATCTTTTGGAAATGTTAAAATATTTAGAGGAAAATAAGGAAAATGCTGGTATAGAAGTTTTCTTGGCAAGAGAAACACTTTTGAACATAGCCAGTAACAGAGAAGATTATATAAGTTTTTACCACAAACTAGACAACGGTAGTTTAATAAATCACGATACGGTTCATAACTTATACGGATTCAACATGACAAAAGCAACTGCGGATGAGCTTAAAGAGTTATTACCGAATGAAAGATACTTGCTACTGTCAAGAAGCAGTTATCCTGGTCTTCACAGGATGGCTTCAATATGGATGGGAGATAATAAATCTTGGTGGGAACATATGCTTGTTAATATAAGAATGCTGCAATCTTTAAACATGATGGGATTTTTCTATACGGGAGCTGATGTTGGTGGCTTTGGAGCAGATTCATCTGCCGAATTAGTCATAAGATGGATGGAGTTAGGTGCGTTCACACCTTTTTATCGAAACCATACTGCACTAAATACAAGGCCTCAAGAACCTTGGCAGTTCGATGAAGAATCATTGAACATCATGAGGGATATAGTAAGGCTCAGATACGCTTTTCTACCGTATACTTACTCAGAATATATGAACTCCGTGAAAGAATCGGTTCCATTTGTAAAACCGTTATCTTTTGTATTTGAAGGGGATAGGGTGAAAGATATAGAAGATCAATACATGTACGGAGATTCTTTGATGGTGGCACCGGTTCACGAACAAAACAAAAAGGGAAGATATGTACACTTGCCGGAAGTGAATTGGTTAAATTGGACGGCTTCTAAATACGAAGAAAGAAATATGAAAGTTTATGAGCCAGGAGATTATTACATTGAGGCAGATTTAAACGAAATTCCTCTCTTCATAAAAGAAAATAACTTAATACTTCTTTCCGAACCTATGAATTATGTTGGTGAAAAAGAAATTACAGAACTAACAGTTATTGGTTTGGTAAGCGATCACGCTATTTACAATTATTATGATGACGATGGAACCACTTACAACTTTACAAAAGGTGAGTTTGGTAATTTAAAGATAGATATAACAAAAGTAGGTAATGATTTCAAAATAGATGTGAAAACATACGATCCAACAAATATCTTAAAAATAAAAAAGATCCATTTCGAAATATACGACATTGATGGAAGTGTCATCAAAAAAGATATGATCCTTTAGAAAAGACTTGGGATACTCCCAAGTCTTTTTT
>NZ_JALY01000147.1:0-22855 GCF_002924615.1 Petrotoga halophila DSM 16923
TCAGAATGTTCTTTCATATAGTCAGAGTAGACGAAATCGAAGTACAGTTGAGAAGAGTTACCGAATAATGACAATTGAATGACCTCCTTACGAGATAATAAAGATGTGGTATCAAATAAATTATACAGTGAGGAGGTAAAAGTATAATATTGAAGGTATTAAAAGTTAGTTACAATGGGTGTTTTAGAGTTTCTGAAGACAGTATATATTTATAACTTGAGGAGGATTTACCTATGTTCACAAAGATGCAGTTAACGCAATACACTACTTTGTACAGAATCGGCAAACCTTTTAAAACAGGGGCGGTGATCGTTGACTTAGAAAACAAAGATTTCCAACAAAACGATACTATTCCATATTTTCAAGTTGAAGAAAAAGACAACAAAATAAATTTCATATACAATATGTCGAAAGAAGATGTTGTATATGGATTAGGAGAAACTTTAGGGGCATTGAACAAAAGAGGTAAAATATACAGATTCTACAACACTGATGATCCTGAACATACCCCTGAAAAAATGTCTTTATATGGTTCTCACCCTTTTATGATCTTGGATGGAAAAAGTACTTTCGGTTTGTTCATTGATTATCCTTCCGAAATAATATTTGACATAGGGTTTACAGATAAAGATATTTTAAAGATAACCGTCCCTTCAAAAGATTTTGATTTGTATATCTTTGATTCTGATGAAAAGCTATCCATAATAAAGGAATACTTTAATTTAACTGGAAAACCTTACATCCCTCCAAAATGGGCTTTTGGGTTTCAGCAATCAAGATGGAGTTACTTCTCTGAAGAGGAAGTTAGAAATGTAGCAAAAAAATTTAGAGAAACTGGAATTCCTTGTGACGTCATTTACACAGATATAGACTACATGGATAGTTACAAGGTTTTCACGATAAACAAAGAAAAATTCCCTAACTACGAAGGAATGGTAAAAGACCTAAAAGAAATAGGAATAAAAGTTATACCGATTTTAGACCCCGGGGTAAAGATAGAAAAGGGCTATGAAATGTACGAAGAAGGCAAAGATAAAGGCTTTTTTTGTGTAGATGAAAACGGTAATGACTTTGTTGCAGCTGTTTGGCCAGGAGCAACACACTTTCCAAACTTTTTGAACTCAGAAGTTAGAAGATGGTGGGGGAAGAAGTATAAACTCTTTACAGATATGGGAATAAAAGGTTTTTGGAACGATATGAACGAACCTTCAATATTCTATACTCCTAAAGGTTTAGACAATCTTTTTGAACTCTTAAAAGATTTGGAGGAAAATAAGGAAAATGCCGGTATAGAGGTTTTCTTGGCAAGAGAAACACTTTTGAACATAGCCAACAACCCAGAAGATTATAGAAGCTTCTTTCACAAACTAGATGACGGTAGTTTAATAAATCACGATAAGGTTCATAACTTATATGGATTCAATATGACGAAAGCCACTGCAGATGAGCTTAAAGAGTTAAACCCGAATGAAAGATACTTGCTACTGTCAAGAAGCAGTTATCCTGGTCTTCACAGGATAGCTTCCATATGGATGGGAGATAATAAATCATGGTGGGAACACATGCTTGTTAATATAAGAATGCTGCAATCTTTAAACATGATGGGATTTTTCTACACAGGGGCTGATATTGGTGGCTTTGGAGCAGATTCATCTGCTGAATTAGTTATAAGATGGATGGAATTGGGAGCATTCACACCTTTTTACCGAAACCATACCGCACTAAATACAAGGCCTCAAGAACCTTGGCAGTTCGATGAAGAATCATTGAACATCATGAGAGATATAGTGAGGCTCAGATACGCTTTCATACCTTATACTTACTCAGAATATATGAACTCCGTGAAAGAATCGGTCCCATTTGTAAAACCTTTATCTTTTGTATTTGAAGGAGATAGGGTGAAAGATATCGAAGACCAGTACATGTATGGAGATTCTTTGATGGTAGCCCCCGTTCACGAACAAAACAAAAAGGGAAGATACGTACACTTGCCAGATGTGAAGTGGCTAAATTGGACCGCTTGCAAGTACGGAGAAAGAAATATGAAGGTTTATGAACCCGGAGATTATTACATTCAGGCATATTTAAATGAAATTCCTCTTTTTATAAAAGAGAATAGCTTGATAGTTCTGTCCGAACCTATGAATTATGTAGGTGAGAAAGACATTACAGAACTAACAGTCATAGGTTTGGTTAGCGATCACGCTATTTACAATTATTATGACGACGATGGAACTACCTACAACTTCACAAAGGGTGAGTTTGGTAATTTAAAGATAGATATAACAAAAGTAGGCAAGGATTTCAAAATAGATGTGAAACCATACGATCCAGCAAATATTTTGAAAATAAAAAAGATCCATTTTGAAATATACGACAGTGATGGAAGTGTGATTAAAAAAGATATGACCCTTTAGAAAAGACTTGGGAGTATCCCAAGTCTTTTTTTGAATAAGAATCGATTATTCATTAATGAGTTTCATCTTTCTATTTTCAAAAAGTATAAGTGGGCTCTTAAATCGAATTCACTTTAAAGATATGGCGAAGATATGCATCGTTGGAATTTGAGGCAAAAAGATAGATTGCACAGGCGTAGATTTTAAAGGAATCTTCAACAAGTACATTTTCGGATTTATATTTTCTGTTATTCCTAAGCTATCGTATCTATAACCAAATTCCAAAAGAACAGTTTCACCATAAATTGGAGTCTGGCACCAATCGGAAAAGGCAATGTTCACTTCTTGAGTTGATCCATCTTGGTAAAGGATCATTACTTTACCTGTATAATTTCCATGGTCGCTCGCTCCTACAATGTACATGTAATCAGATATTTTTTCTATATCTTTTAGATTTATAACTTGAGAAGTTAGTATTAGGTTGTCTTTTCCATCAATTTTAAATTTAAAATAAACATCTTCCTTTTCATAAAAGAACACATTATTCGTTAAATATTTTATAAGCTCCTCTGATGGGTATTTTGCCCCTATTATTCCATCGTAATTATCAAAATTGCCGGATTTTCTGTCGGAAAAACTTACTATACCGTCGTTGTTAAATAGCTCTTCTATAGTCAATAAAAAGCTATTGTCAATAAAAACACCTTCAACTTGCGCGGTTTGAGTATATAAACTTTCTTCTGTTGTTGTTTCATAAGCTGTTTTTACAATTTTGCCCTTTGAGAATTCATAATAAAATTGGTCAAAGTCAAATATAAAAATGGGATCAATTGGTTTCAAAATAACTTGATCAATGTGAATAAAACCACTTTCAGGTTTTAAGTACAAAATAATTTGATTTTCCTCCATATTTAAGTTCCCAACGTACATGATGCCCTCATTTGGATCTAAGTTTTTATCTGTTGAATTATCTTCAGAAGAAGCTTTAACGTAGGTTTTAGAATCAAAAGACCCGGATATGTAAACTTCATATTCACCAGAATAAAAATTGTCAATTTTTTGTCTTATCCTTATGCTTTCCTCAGTTTTAATCCGGATATTATTGGTATTATCCAATTCAAAATAATAAATGCCCGTATCCATTTTTTCAGCTTCGAATATTAGCGTTTCTCGACCACTAACTATTTTAGACAAAGTTAATGGTTGAACCTTGGAAGGTAAGGTTTTTAATCTGACTAAACTTAGCAAAGCAGATATTGTCGACTCAGCACCAGCATTGCTGTTTATATATATTGAGTGTAAAGAATCATAACCTTCACCGTTTGGTCCGTACATAGGAGAAGATAAATGGTTGTTCCTTTCAAAAAACCCTCCAAACAATGCGGCCATGTAGGCATATTTTTCTTCAAGGGTAACGGAGTATAATTTCACCAAGGTAGAAATTATTGGTTCAACTGCATAAGCAATCTGAGGATACATTTTTATATACTTTCCTATTTCATAAACAGGACCTAGAGAAAGCAATACTGGATAGAATTCATCTGCTAGAAAGATTACTGAATCTAAATATTTAGTATTTCCTGTTACCTTGTACAGTTCAATCAAAGATTCCCCTTGTCTACTACCCCAACTATGCCATAATTGGTAATCCGTTCCTTCGTTGAACGCCCCCTTCATTAGTCCTTCTTTTATCTGTGTATTAAGAATTGAATCTCCAATTTTTATAGCCAATTCTTTTGCACTTTCATACCCCGTATATTTGTAATATTCAATAACCCCTAAAAGGAAAACGGAAGAAACATCCGAATTTTTATTTAAAAAATAATCCTCATCCAAGCTCTTTGATAAAAAACTATAAGCTAATTTGGCAGAATTGTCTAATTTCTTTTGGAAATCCTTATCCTCATCAAAGATTTCTAAGGCGTTTGAGATAGCCCAAAATCCTCTTGCCGCCCACCAATTTGCTGATTTTCTACTCGTTATCCCTTGCTTATTAATACTACCATCATCAAAAATAAAGTTATAGAAATCTCCATCAGAATCTTGAAGTGCCATCACAAAATCTAAAGCTTCTTTTGCTCTTTGAAGGTAAAATTCGTTGTGATAAAGTTTATAAAGTTCTGTGTACAAAACTGCAACCCTTGCTACATCATCTACACAAGTTACTCCTTCGCCTTTTGCCTCTGTGTGAACATATGTATCTCCGAATTTTTCAGCATATATCCAATAACCGATTTTTGTCTCGCCTTCTATTATAAACTCGTCCCTTAAAAATTCAAGATGATTAAGATTCATCTCTGGCACACTAAAAGAAATTACAGATAAAAAAAGAAAAGAAAACATGAAGAATTTCCTCCGATTCATAATTGTTCCTCCCTATAAACTTTGTGCTAACAAATATTTCTGCAGCATTTATAAATGCTGCAGAAATAAAAGGTTTACTGAATAATAAGTTTTAAGTTTTGTATCTCGTGTGTTCTTCCTTCAAGCAATTTTATAGCTTCTACAGTGTCCTTTGCGGAATAGATTGAGAAATATCTCGTATAAGTAACTTTGTCTCCGGCTTTGAATTTCATCATCCAATCAGCTTCATTAGTTCCTTCAAAGGTGCCTTTTGTAGCTTCATAATTATTCAATTCTCCTGGGATCCATCTAAAAATTCCATCTCTAAATTCTCTACTTTCGTAAAACCAAAAATCATTATAAACAAATTTTTTAAGGTCAGAATAAACAACGGCTGTCTCGGGTAATATTTCGGCAGCTATCAAACTATATTTCTCAGAAAAATTAGCCCTCCAATCTTCCATAGAAACAAAGGCATAGGTTGCTCCCCACCATAAAGGCTTCATTGAATCGATTGCTGGAAAAACAACATAAGCATTTCCATCAACTATTTTTACTGCATCTCTTTCCTTCCAATATTCATATGGAGTTACTCCTAATTGCTCTGACCAAATCATTCTTCTAAATATAGGAGTGATATGCAAAGAACTATCATCAACGGTTGTTAAAGGTGCTGTAGCCATAACTTGTAATTTCATTATGTCCACGTAATTGGAGAATGAAAATTCATTTTCCACTAACACATCACCAGTTTTAAAAATATGTGTGGTTAAATTTTGTGTGAGACCAGGAAGATCTTCATAGGAAAGTACAGCCTGAACAGTTACAGCGACAGGTCCTGGATCAAAAACTTTTAAATCCTTCACGGTTAATCCCATAGATGTTGTTTCAACGTGTTTGCCTAATTTCCCGTCTACATAGTATGTGCTACCTGACCAGCCTGCAATTCTTGCTGTCCCGAGTTCATTGTACAAGATTCCTTCAACATTTCCATATTTAGTAAAATTTGCTAATCCGTGGTTATTTACCTTGACCATAAAATTTTTGTTTATTACATTGTATTCCCCGTCTTTTTCCTCGATTGTGAAAGCTGGTTCGAATTGTAGTAAGTCTAAATCCCAATCATCCGAGACAACGATATTGGCTTCATTCTTAAATACAAATTGGAGAAAATCTGAAGAAGAAATTCTTCCGTTTTGATCTACATCCACAATCTGATAGGGAAGATCGTTCCCTTTCGAATCTTTTATTCTGATAGAATTCCAGTTCGCATCGAAATCATATCCAACAAAATCCAACAACTCAGAAAAACTCACCACAAATGGAACCTCAAGGTTTGTCATTTGCTCGGTAGAAACTTTTAACACCTTTTCCTCTGCAAAAAGGGTGAATGTAACAAGAAGAACCGTTACTAAAGTTACAAAGATCCTCGCTTTTTTCACTTTTGTTCCTCCTCCTTTCCTCTTTCATAAATATATTTATTGGGATACTCCAAACTAAACAGACTTTCTGTCTTATCTTTATGTAAACGCTTACAATCTCCTTAATAATTATAGCATCTAAAAAGAATCTATGCAAAGTCGACTATAGCCGTTTAAACTCGATTAGAAGCAATTATGGACTTTTAACAGTCAAAATCTCCTATTTTCTTATTTTTATTTTCTAAATGCATTTTTTCGAATATCAACTCTTAGAAAAACGAAGATTTTTTGAAATAATCGAGAATAATTACCTTTAATTGACTTTATTCGGCTATAACCCAGTTTGATTTTCTTTAAGTATAATGTTATAATTATTTTGTAAGCGCTTACAATATGGAGGTATTACTAAATGTCAAAGATAGATGATGTTGCAAAATTAGCTGGTGTATCGATAGCCTCAGTATCAAGAGTTTTGAATTCAAAAGACAATGTTTCAAAAAAAACTAAAGAAAAAGTTTTGCGAGCTATCGAAGAATTAGATTATAAACCTTCGAGAATCGCTCGAAATTTAGCCAACAAAAAAAGTTTTTATAACATTGGTTTAGTCATTAGTAAAAGGATAGACAAAATTCTCAAGGAGAATGATTCATTTGGTATAAGAGAGTTCTACACAACTGTTTTAGCAGGAATAGAAAGTTTAGCAAAAGAAAACAACATCCAAATAAAATTGGAAACCTTTGATAATGGAAACAGAAAATTACTGGAAGGTTTAGATGGCTTGCTTATAATGGGAGGAGACCGTCTACCTAAGTTAGTCGAAAATTCATATTTACCAAAGGTACTTGTAGATAATTACATTCCTGCTTTAAAAGTTGATTCCGTAATCTCAAACGGCTTTGATGGCGCCTATTATACAATAAAACAAATGATCTCACGAGGATATAAAAAGATTGTACATATTCACGGTCCACTTACATATTGGGGATTTAGAAATAGATTTGAAGGATACACGGCAGCGATGACTGAATTTGGATTGCTGCCTCAAACATTTGAGTGTGACGAAACTCCAGAAGGTATATTATATGCATTAAATTTATCTTTATCCAAAAAACCTGATGTAATTTTTGCTTCAAATGATGTTATAGCTTTAATAATTTTAAATTTTTTAAAAAAGAAAAAAATTCATGTCCCAAAAGATATTCAACTAATTGGATTTGACGATATTATCTCTTCTTCAGTTTCTGAACCTAAACTGTCAACGGTAAAAGTTTTCAAGTTTGAGATGGGGAATATCGCTTTAAATAGACTAATAGATTTGATCAATGAAAAGAATCCTCATCCAGCAATGATCTCGTTATTCACCACCTTTATCGAAAGGGATAGTACGATAAGAGCTAAGAATTAGGAATAGTGATCAAGCAATATAAGAAATAAAATGACTTATTTTAAAAAATTATAAATAATTATCGGGTAGTAACATAATTCAAAGGAGGTATGATCAGTATGAAAAAGTTAACAGTGGTTTTTATTGTGTTATTGTTGACGGTTTTTGCCTTTTCCCAGACAAAACTCGTTTTTTGGACCGCGCCTAATCCACAACAAGAAATGTTTTGGAAGGAAGTCGTTGCTGAATATGAAACTTTACATCCTGAAATCGATATCGAGTGGTCTACCATTCCTGCAGCAGGAAGCTCAGAAGAAGCTATTCTAACAGCTATAGCTTCGGGAAGAGCCCCGGATATTTCCACCAACATCTTTTCAGGATTTGCGGCACAGTTAGCGGATATAGGCCAATTAGTAGCTTTAAATGAATTGGAAGGTTTCGATGAACTTGTTGAAACACGAAAGATGGGAAGTATCATAGAAGGCTGGAAAATAAACGGTAATGCATATGTTATACCTATTTATTCAAACCCTGTTCTGATGTGGTGGAGAGATTCTTTATTGAAAGAAGCTGGCTTTGATAATCCCCCAAGAACGTACTCGGAGATCTACGAATTTTCTAAAAACTTTGTGGTACCGATGGAACGATATTCCATCCAAGTAATTGCAGGTAGAAATTGGTGGGATAGATGGTTTGACTTCATTACGTATTACTATGCAGGAGGTCAAGGAAAATCATATATAGATACTGAAAGAATGAAAGCAACATTCAACGACGAAGTTGGCCAAGAAGTAGCTCAGTTTATCAAAACAATGTTTGATAACCAATGGACTGCTGTAGACTTAGGTTCTGATCCATTTTATAACGGAGCAATTGCTGGAACATTGATGGGTCCTTGGAGCATCGCTTATGCCGAGAATCAGTATCCAGACGTCATTGATGATATTGTTATTACATCGCCACCAGTTCCTGACAATTATCCAAGTGATCAACCGATTTATACTTTTGCTGATGCAAAGGGGCTTGTAATTTTTAATACTACAAAAAACTTGGAAGAGGCTTGGGAATTTGTTAAATGGGTATTCTCGAGAGAAGATTTCGATTCGAAATGGTTAGAATACACCAAAATGCCACCAGCAAGAGAAGACTTGTTAACTAATGAAATATTTGCTGATTTTTGGGAGGCAAATCCTTTAGCGGCTGAATATGCCAAATATGTCCCCTATGCTGTTCCTCCTGCACCAATTACAACAACTGTTGACGTACAAGATATCATGACTGTTGAATTGATTGAACCTTTGATGCATGGCACCAAAGATGTTCAAAAAGCTTTGGATGATGCAATTAAGGCTATAAACAGAATCCTTTGGTAAGGGAAGGTTAAAACAATGAGTAAAAGAATAGGGTTAGCAAAAAAAGAAGCAAGGAAAGGCTTTGGTATTTCTTCAATATATTTAATTTATGCGGCAATATTTTGGGGTTATCCTTTTGTATGGTTGTTCATACTTCTTTTTTCTAAATGGAGGTTTGTCGGATCACCCCAATTCGTTGGCTTTCGCAATATTACAAGGGTCTTAACCGACCCTCTTTTTTGGAAAACAGTAACTAATGTTTTTCGTTTTATGATGTACTATATTCCTCTTGTGTTAATAGGAGCTTTACTCTTTGCCATTGCTTTGAACAAAATAAAGTTTGGCAAAACATTTGTAGCTCTTTCTTTTTTGGTAGCCAATGTTTCATCAGGAGTTGCTTATTCAATTATGTTTTCAAACCTTTTTTCTGTCAATGGACCAATAAATAAAGCCCTAAATAGTCTTTTTGGTATCACTATTCCTTGGTTTACAAGCCCACAATGGGCGATGTTTTCCATTGCATTGATTGTTATTTGGAAATTCATTGGCTATTATGGCTTGATACTGTATGCAGGGTTAACCGCTATACCAAAATCTTTATATGAAGCAGCAGAGTTAGATGGGGCAGGAAGTCTTACAAAGTTTTTTAGAATTACATTGCCACTATTAAATCCTTCTATAATAATGGTCTTGGTGTTGGCTATTACTTTGGCTTTTGGAATATTCACAGAACCCTATATGATAACCGGGGGTGGGCCAATGAGAAGTACTTTAACCCCGATGATGCATATGATTACTACAGCATTTCAAAGAATGGACCCAACTTACGCTGCAACTATGGCAGTGTTTGTAGCTATTATAAGCTTTGGAATGATTTGGGTAATAAGGAAAACTATGGAGAGAGAAGTTGATTTAGTATGACAAATAAAAAAATACAATCTGGAAATGTAATTCTTCATATAGTAATGTTTTTTTTATCTCTAATCTGGTTGTACCCTTATGCATGGCTATTCTTGGCATCGGTAAAACCCTCTGCTGAAATCTATACCAGATTCCTACCAACGAGGTTCACTTTAGAACATTTTAGATTTATATTAGAAAGCGCCGAAAGAATGAATAGACCGTTTATAAGGGCATTTTTTATAAGTTTATTTGTGTCTGTCACCGTCACAGTATGTGTTATAATAACATCTGCTATAATTTCTTTCGCCTTGTCAAAATATAGATTTAAGGCAAGAGATGGGATATTTAATTTTATTATTTTTCAAATGGTGTTCCCTGGATTCATGTTTACCATACCTTTATATATATTAATGAGAAATATGCATCTGTTGAATTCGTTGGCAGCTTTAATCGTTCCTTTTATTATGAGTGGTTGGGGCATTTTTATGATGACTCAAAGCTTTAGAGGGACACCAAACGACTACATCGAAGCTGCAAAAATGGACGGAGCCTCTGATATGTTTATTATTTTTCGAATTATGCTACCTTTAAATAATTCGGTTATAGCCATTGTTGGGCTATTCACTTTCATCGGAGTATGGGATAATTTTATGTGGCCACTCATTGTTATTCAGGACTATTATAAAATGCCTCTTTCTGTCTTGCTTGCAAGCTTTAATCACGAGTACGGTGCGTATATTGGACCAGTAATGGCAGGTTCGGTGATTCAAACTTTACCGATGGTGCTCATTTTCATAATATTTAGAAAGGCATTTTTGCAAGGAATTTCAATGTCTCTAAAATAATCACAATTAAAAAACTGTCGTTATAAGGAAGGGATATATATTGAATTTGAAGTTGAAAAGGCATTTGTCAAACCCATTGTTTGGACCTAATCCAATGCATTTGTGGGAGTCTAGGTTTGTTTTTAATCCTGCGGTAGTGTATGACGGGAAAGTTTTTCATATGTTGTACCGCGCCCAAGGAGAAGATATGGTTTCTCGGATTGGCTATGCAGTAAGTTTGGATGGTATACACTTTAATAGAATGGAAAAACCGGTATTTGAACCTTCAGATGTCTCAGAATTGTACGGCGTTGAAGATCCAAGAGTAACGTATATAAACGGAAAATATTATATGTGTTACACAGCTTATTCTCCGAGAAATATCAAAATATCTTTGGCTGCCACAGAGAATTTCTTTATGTGGGAAAGATACGGAACTATTTTACCAGAAAGTCCTAATAAAGATGCTGCCTTGTTCCCAGAAAAAGTTAATGGAAAATATATCTTAATTCATAGGTTGGAACCAGATATTTGGTTTGCATATTCTGATGATTTAATACATTGGGACAATTATGTAAAAATTGCTTCTCCAAGAAAAGATTATTGGGATAACTTAAAGATCGGAGCAGGCGGTCCACCTTTAAAAACCCCTTATGGGTGGTTGTTTTTGTATCATGGTGTTCAAGAAGACATCAGACCTATCTACAGGTTAGGTTTTATGCTCTTAGATTTAAAAGATCCAACAAAGGTCTTAAAAAGAACAGAAGAACCCATTTTAGAACCTCAGGAAAACTGGGAGATTTTCGGAGGAGTTCCAAACGTTGTATTCTCAGATGCATTGGTTGAATATGGTGATCAATACTACGTTTACTACGGTGGAGCTGATAACTACATAGCTTTAGCCACTATTTCAAAAAAAGAAGTTTTCGACTGGATAAAGAAGTGAACTTTTTTAGGCAGGAAGTGGTTAAATTAATTATCTACTTCCTGCCTAAAAAGTTTTATTGATACCTTTTTAAAAAGAGAAATTCCAAATTTTTTAGCATCTTTTCTTTATTGATGTTTATATTATCTTTTATCTTTATTTTGTACAATATGTCCGAGAAAGCTTCTACTAGTTTTTCCATCTAATTATCTGTTGCTTTCCTTGAGTAAATAACGTTACTACTTCTTCAGGAAATCTTTATCTCCACCTTTGTTGCTAAAATTCCTTTTAATGTGATATAATTAAAATACCCTAGTAGGGTATCGTTAACTTTTAATAATTTTAGAAAAGGAGTTAACACTATGAATTCTCTTGCCATTACAAATTCTGTTAGTTTTTTAACAGCATTTTCTGGTGGGTTATTATCATTTTTCAGCCCTTGTGTTTTCCCTTTAATACCCGTTTTTTTCGCATTGGTGATCCCTGATATCTCAAACACTCGTTTGGTCATCAAAAGGAGTTTTGGCTTTTTTCTTGGTCTTTCTCTCTTTTTTGCCCTGTTAGGCAGTATTTCTGGTAGTATTGGTATGATGCTTGCAAGGTACCAAAGTGTTATCAACATAGTTGCTGGTGTTTTAATAATATTATTTGGATTTCTGTTTTTGATGAATAAAAGTTTGATTTCTGCAAAGAATATAGACCTAAGAAAATACAATAAAAATAATTCCTTTTTTTCCGCCTTTTTAATTGGGATTCTAATTTCTTTAGTATGGATCCCGTGTGCAAGTCCAATATTGGCTTCGATTCTTACCTTAGCAACGACTACTGGAGAAGCAATGAGAGGTGCTCTCTTACTTTTTATTTATTCTTTGGGTATTTCCATCCCGTTTCTATTTTTTAGTGGCATCGTCAGTAAAATATTATCTAAAGTAACCTTAGGAGAACCTAAATGGCAAAAATCCTTGAGAATTATTGGTGGTATTTTACTTATAGTAGTGGGTGCTATGGTTTCCTTTGGGATTTTTAACAATATAAGTGTATTATAAAATGGAGGTATACTTTATGAAAAAATTTTTCGTTGTAACGTTATTTATTCTATCAGTAATTACAATATTTTCTGTCCCTTTAGATGAATTTGTTTTTGAAAATTTCAATGAAGCTTTCGAAGTTGCCGAATTAACAAACAAAAAAGTTGTAGTTATGTTTTCATCACCTACTTGCCCAGCGTGTACTCAATTTAAAGAAACAACATTGTTGGATGAAGAGATTCAAAAATGGCTACGCACAGAATTTGTTTTTGTTGAAATCTTTCCTACCACTGAAAAAGCCACATTTCAAGGAGAAGAATATAATTATGGTCAGTTGTTTTATGCCTTTGGTGCCAGATATACACCAACCTTTGTATTCTTTGACGAACAGCAAAATCCCTTTGGAGCAATTACAGGTGGGTATCCAGCTGAGATATTTATAGATATCCTAAAATATGTCTCCTATGAAAAAAATGAAGAAATTAGTCTAGATAAATTTATAGAAGATGGATTAGGAAAAGACATCCACATTCTTCCAAAAACCGTTCATTTATCAAAAGATGAAATCGAAAGATTATTGGACTTGGACCCAAATTCCAAATTATACGAACCCGGCAAAAATTATGATCCATATACAAATATAGTTTTACTTCAAAACAATACAAACGAACAAAACATAGAAAATTTTTACGTGAAAATATTTGAATCTAAGAATTAGAAAGTTTATTTCTGAAAAATAAAATAGCCCATGATTGGGCTATTTTTCTAATATTTTGAGAATATCTTCGAATTTTATATCGCCGCTTATGTTACCTCTTACTTCGCTTCCACCGCCTTTGATATTGTTATTCATTTTTAATTTGTCTATAAGCTCTTTACAGTTAATATTGTTTGAGAAAATAGAAAAGGTTTTGTTCTTTTCATCTTCAATAATGAGTGTATAATCTTTTAAATCCACGTATTTGTGTAAGAAATCCGCTGTTTCGTCCTCTTTTTTATGGTAAACTACTTTATTTTTATTCACAACCACCGGTTTTTCGATTAAATCTTTTGCAAGATAATATGCATTTTTTTCTGCTAACTTTTTAATACTATTCTTATAATCTTTGTTCTCATTTAATAGAATTTCTATTTTGTTTTTTAAATCATACAACCCCGATGTCAAGATAGCAGAAATGTTTTTTAAAATTAAATCTTTTTGTGAATAATCCTTAATGGCTCTAAGACCTGCTAAGAAATACACCCTCGTTAAATTCCCTTTCACTCTTTCTGTATTTGTTATCTTTAAAAGGTTGATGTTACCTGTGTTTTTTACATGGAAACCACCACAAGCAGATATATCAAAATCATCGATTTTTATCAGCCTCACTTCACCATTTACTTTATCACTTAGAGGTTTTCTTAAATTGTATTTCTGAACTCCTTCTTTATCCGTAAATATTTCTTCCACTTTTATGCACTTAGAAATTATATCGTTTGAAAGTTCTTCGGCTTTATTTAATACTTCTTCCCCGATATTCTGTCCATTCAAATCTATAGTAGAATATTCTTCACCCATCTTGAAACTAACGGTTTTTAATGAAGCTATTCTTTCAAAAGCAGCTGATAATATATGTTGTGCAGTATGTTGCTGAGCTATATCGCATCTTCTTCTTTCATCTATTTCATATAAATACTCACCAGGGTTTAAATATTTGTTTAAGACCACACCTTTTTCTGTGGTGCTTAAAACTTCAGCAGAATCAATTTTACCCCTATCTCCAAGTTGCCCTCCTTTTCCATCAGGATAAAAAGGATTATTCTCTATGGTAGCGAAATAGTTATCATCTTGTTTTATTACATTAACTATTTTTACTTTTTCACTCAAATTTAAAGCCTCCTTTTGCTCTTAGCCTAAAACTTTATATATAGCGCCCCTTCGCCAAACGTTAAGGGGTAAACCCCTTAAGATCCCCAAACTCAAAATTATGGTTTATTACATAAAAGCTTTTTGCATAAATCAGCAAAAGCTATTTCAGCGCTGTTTAATTTCTAAAGCCTTTAATTTTTATACTGGCATTCTTTTTAAGGCCATTTTATTATATAATAGAAAATAGAGAATCAAAAATCTATGAGAGAGAGTTGAGTGCTTTGAGAAAATCCTTCTTAATTTTTTTCTTGACTATTTTCAGTATAAACATCTTCTCCAATTTAATAGTAAATAATTTTGAACATTCGGAGATTATTGATTTTTTTGTAAATGAAAATACCGGCGAAATTTCTACAATTGTGGAGAATAATTACCTTAAAACTTATGATTTGAAAGAAAAGCGCATTACCCATTATTACTCAACTTCTTCTATACCAACGCATGTGGAATGGATCCTCGACAATAAATATACTATAATCGCCGAAAGTGATGGAACAATAGAAGTTTTTAACAACGATACCTCTCTTCTTAACTACAAAATTAACGTAACCGACGAATCTATTTCCTCTTTATCCAGTTTTAGAGATAAAATAATATTTACTTCCTTAGATAAAACGGTCTACGTATACAATATTACCAAAAGAAAGGTCGAATTTCAACGGAGATTTTCCACGATCCCAACGGTTGCAGAATTTTACGACGAACGTACAATATTGGTAGCAGACCATTCAGGTAAGATTTTTTTGATAGATTATTTAAACAATAAAGAAATAAAAGCCATCGAAATTGATAATTATTCAATAATTAAACTATCGATTGTAAATAACAATGTTTTTGCTTTTTCCATGAACGGAAATATTTACGTATTGGATAAAGACTTGAAGATAATAAATTCTTTTTCATTAGGTTTAACAATTAGAGAGGTCTCTTTTTCACCATTAAATGAAAATTTTACTGTTTTAACTATGAATAATCAGATTATCCTTTTTGATTCTTCAACTTTAAAAATACTCGAAGAACTAAAGCCTGATAATTTTAATATAAAAGCTATTGAATGGAGTAATGAAAAAAACGATATTCTTTATTTAAACGATGGAGTTAACATATACTCTTTAAATATCTATTCAAAATCAATTGAAAAATTACTGGAATTAAAAAAACCCGATGTTATAAAAATTATAAGAAATAATAATCATATTTATTACTTAACTTCCGACAGTGAAATAGGTGTATTTAATATTGATTCAGGAATAATTGAAAATCATTTTTCTTTTTCTGAAGAAATAGTTGATTTTGAAATAACAAAAAATGGATATTTGATACTTTCAGAAAATTCTGGATACCTATCGCTTTACAATTCTGAAGGTACGTTAATAGAAAATAAGAAGATAAGTGATTTTAAATTAACCACTTTGGAGATTTCTCCTTCGGAAAAGTTTTTAATTGCAGGGGGATGGGAGAATAATGTTTATGTACTTACGCTACCAGATTTGAGTGTTTATAAGGTAGTTGAAAATCTTCATAACAATTGGATAAAAGATATTTCTATTAATTACAACGAAACTAAAATAGCAGTGGCAAGCTTAGATAAAAAAGTAAGTATATCAGATTTTCCAAAATTTAAAAATACAATTTACATCGAAGAATTCCCATATATTATTTGGTCACTAGATTGGGCTAATAATTCAAATTTTCTTTCTATGGGAGGATTTGAAGGGATTTTACGATTATGGGATGGAAGATTTAATCAATTATATAAAAGATTTGAGATTATTACAGCTTCAATAAAGGCAATTGAATGGAGCCACGATGATAATTACATAGCCACAGGAACAACTGATGGAAATGTGTACATTTGGAATAGTAAAAACGGAAACTTAGAATCGACTATAAATGTTTCCAACGGAGAAATTGTTGATTTAACTTGGAGTAATGATGAAAGGTATTTGTATGCCTTGAGTAAAGGAAACTTATTAAGCCTTATAGATCTTCAGCAAAATAATATACCTTTGCAAAGTATTATTTTTGAAAAAGGATATTCTGTTTCCTATAGAAAAAATGGGGAGTATACCACTAATATCCCTGAACAAGTAGAAAACAAATTTTTCTATAAAAATAATCCTATAAGCCTTTTCGAAGCCGTAACATTCGAAAGGAAAGAATCTATAAACATTCCTATCTTAGAGGGTCCTGTTATAAACGTACCTTCAGAATTTTTGATTTCAGATAAAAACAACTCTTTGCTTCTTAGTGCTTTTGATAACAATCTTATTACAAAAGTTGAAATATTAGGTCAAACTTTTTTAGTTAACAGCCAATCTTACTATCTATCATTGGAGATAAATCCTGAAAAGCTTACATCAAATGTGCTTGAAATATCGGCTTATGACGACGATGGAAATAAATCCACAAAGTATGTTCATTTGAAGTTTGAGAATATCTATCTGCAAGTATTCACTAATCAAGCAGAAATCACAAACGAGCAAGGAGAAATAATAGCTATTGCAAGTCGTGGAGACATCCTAAAATTAAAAGGAGTTTTAGGAGATACTTATAAAGTAGAATATATTGACAAAGAGGGATATATTAAAAAAGCATTTGTTACGCTTTAAAACATGCCCTCAAATGAGGGCATGTTTTTCTTAAATTTATTATTCTAATTTAATTAAGCTTTTTGTGTTTTTTTACGCCTTTTTACCATACCAATAACAACTGGACTTGCGATATACAAAGAAGAATAAGTTCCAATTATGACTCCCACAGTTAATCCAAATGCGAATGAAGCTATTGATCTACCTCCCAAAAGGAACATCATAAAAGCAACTATGAATGTTGTCAAGGAAGTGTTTAATGATCTTACAATAACTTCGTTAATGCTTTTATTGGTAACTCCCTCTATATCCATCCCACGATTTTTAGTTCTATTTTCCCTTATTCTATCGTAAACAACAATAGTATCGTTTAAAGAATAACCCGCTAAAGTAAGAAATGCTGCTACAGCAGTTAAATTCATTTCTATACCAAACAGGGAATAAAAACCTAAGGTGATTACAACGTCATGAGCTAAAGATAGAATTGCCCCCACACCGTAGGAAAACTGAAACCTAATGGTTATATATACTAACAAAACTATCAAAGCAGTAATTACAGCATACCAAGCATACGATCGAATCTCCCTAGCTGCATAGCCTGAAACATCGTTGAATTGTTCAATATTTAAACTAGAATCAGAAAAAGATTCTTCTAAACTATTTATAAACATTTGTTTTTCTTCCAGGGTAGGAAAGGAATCACTTACTGTAATTATATAAAAGAATCGATCCGAAGTTCCTCCGCCTGGGTTAGTTTGAATTATCTTAGCGGTGGTATAATCTGGATCTATAGTTTGCAAAGTGTTTCTCAATTCATCTATTGAATAACTTTTATCAAAGGATACGATTATTTCACTACCGCCAGAAAAATCAATGCCAAAATTGAACCCTTTTACAAAAATCACTATTACAGAAAAGAGTATCAACGCAAGAGATAAATAGATGAAAAAATTTCTTTTTCCCACAAAATCTATATTTGGCATTATTTACTCCCCCCTTTTTCCACAACAATTCCCTTCACATACTTTTCAGGTTTCAAAAAGTGTGAAGTACTTTCTAATAGCAACCTACTTACAACAAGGTTGGTGAACATCGCACCTAAAACACCTATTATGAGTGTAACTGCGAAACCTCTAATACTTCCACTTGTTAAAAAGAATAAAACTAAACCAGCTAAAATAGTTGTTATATTGGCATCAAAAATAGTTGAAAAAACTTTATTAAATCCAAACTTTACAGCGGTTAAAGGGGGCCTACCTATTCTAAGTTCCTCTTTTATTCTTTCGTATATAATAATGTTTCCGTCAACTGTAGTGCCAAAAGTTAAGATTATACCAGCAATACCTGGTAGAGTTAATATTGCTCCTGTCCAACTTAAAATTCCCAGTAACAAAAGTGTATTATATATTAGCGCAATATCAGCAATTATCCCCATCCATCTATAAACAATAATCATGTAAATCATTACTATTAAAAGCCCAATGATTCCAGCGTTTATAATTGTGGTCACAATATCTCTTCCCAAAGTAGGGCCGAGGGTTCTTTCTTGAAATTTAACCAAATCTACTGGTAAATTCCCTGACTTTATCAGCACAGCAATGTTTTGCGCTTCTTCCATACTTTCTATTCCGCTGATTTCGGCTCTTCCCTGCGATATCCTTTCTCTAACAACAGGTGCAATTATTACTTCATCATCTAAAATGATCGCAATTCTTTGATTTACTAAATTTGCAGTCGCTAATTCAAATTTTTGTCTTCCTTCATTATTGAAATTCAAATTAACAACGAATCCTGCCCCTTGACTATTAAGAGAAGCAACGGCATCACTGACATCTAAACCGGTAATCTGAAATGGAGCATCTCCAAATTCGAAAACATTTTTCACCCTATACCAAAGGTTAGGGTTATTACTATCTCTAACGTAACTATACATTTCTATTTCTTCACCATTTATTTCTATAGTCCTATTTCTCGTAATTTGTGGGGGTGTTTCAGATTCCACAACTTCCAATACTTCTGCAAAGTAAAGCTTTCCTTTACTACCTATGAGTTCTTCAGCTCTCTGAGTATCTGATATACCAGGAATCTCAACACGAACTCTGCTTTCTCCACCGGAAACAACTTCGGAAACTATTGCTTCTGTGTAACCAGCATTGTCCAATCTTCTCCTTAGAACTGTAATTACGTTACCTACAACCTCAGAAGTATCTACTCCTTCAGGTACATCTAAACTATACTCTAAAAGCACTCCCCCCTGAATATCCAGACCTAAATTTATATTTGGGAAAAACCGGAGTATGCTTATATCATTCACATTATCTGATAAAGGTAAAATTAAGCCTAAGAATGCAAAAACAAAAACTACTATAGTAAAGAATATTCGTATCCTTCGATTTCTCAACTATTTCACCCCCTGAACAAAGTCAATTTAAAATACTATTTATCATCTTCAGCTTCGGGTTTTTCTGGTGCTACTTCGGTTTTATCGCTTTTAGAAAGAACCCCTGCAATGGCATTCTTCGTTATATCAATCTCTGTTTTATCTGCTGTTGAAATTCTGATTCTCTCGTTAGTTATAGATATTATCTTTCCTATGATTCCTGAGGATGTAACTATTTTATCACCTTTTTTCAAAGCGGAAATCATTTCCTTGTGCTTTTTTTCTTGTCGCCTTTGTGGAAGGAACAATAAAACCCACATTAAGATTATGATTATTAAAAAAAACAACAATCCACCGAACCCACCACCTGTGGGAGCAGTTTGCGCTTGCTCGACTGTGTTACCGGCATCTGTGGCACCTGCAGGACCAAAGTTTATAAAATCAAATACTTTTTCTAACATAAATACACCTCCAAAATTATTCTTTTAACTTTATTTAGAAATTCTAAAACTTGCTTTAGTAACCCTTCCTTCTCCACCCAAAAGAGTTTTGTTGTTAAGAGTTTTTGTTATAACATAAATTATTACAAAAAATGTTTACTGTTAGATTGTATCATATTTTTCTTTTATGGTCAATGAATTCTTCACAACGAACTTGCCAAATAATTTTTGTTTATGTAATATTTCTTATATTTTATGTTATTATATATATGGTCATAGAATTTTGTTTTTGATTTAAAAATTGTATTAGGGGGGGTTTAGATGGATGAACCCGTATATGCAAAAATTATGGACGGAGACATAATCTTTTATTTTTCGAAAGGGAACACGCAAAAAGATCTTTTTGAACATTTTAAAAAAGAACTTGTTAAGATGAAAGGTTTTTTTAACATTGGAGATAGTTTTTACGTATATTTCGAAGACGGTTCTCAGCATAATCTATTAAATAGAATCGTAAAATTCGCCAACAGTCTTGAATTGAACGTTGCCGGAGCTTATTTTGGAAAGCTTCCCGAAGGAAAAGTGGGAAACAAAGAGTTAACCCTTTCGAGTACCCAAATTTATAGAAAACATTTGAGATCCGGCCAAGTAATACAAAATCCTGGAGACATCATAGTTTTTGGAAATGTAAACCAAGGTGCAGAAGTTAACGCGGGTGGAAGTATTATAATATTTGGAAAGGTATTTGGAACTTTAAGAGCAGGAATTACCAACAAAAAAAATGCTTTCATTATAGCTTACGAATTAAATTCACCATTAGTAGAAATCGCGGGTATCCCTTTCTTTAACTACGAATGGCCGAAGTCACCTGTTGCCATAAGGATTGAAGAAAACAAAGCATTAGTTGAACCCGTTGAACTGTAAAAAGATATTGGAGCAAAGGAACATTAAATCAATTTTTTTAATTTTTAAAACAGTATTTATGCTGTGTGAAAACCAAAAAGGAGGTTATGAATGGATACTTCTACTTTACTAAAAAATTTATCCAATACGTTTGGGGTGTCTTCTTTTGAAAATTATACCTTTCCTTTGATTGAAAAAGAATTAAAAAGCATCTCACCAGATATAAAATTAGAAAAAGTAGGAATAGGTAATTTAGTGGCAACTTATGGAAATGAGAGTCCCAAAATTGCCTTTTTTGCTCATGTAGACGAAATTGGAATAGTTATATCAAAAATAGTTGATGATCATTTCGCTCGTATTTCTCCCGTTGGTGGAGTCGATCCAAGAACCTTGGTAGGAAAAAGGGTTCTTTTTAAAACGAATAATGCAGAAAAAACTGGTGTAATAGGGTTTTTAGCCCCTCACCTTCAAAAAAAAGAAGACAGAGAAAAATCTCCCTCCTTTGATGAGCTTTTCGTCGATTTTTCAATTTCAGGGGGAACAAGTAGTATCAACGTTGGCGATATGGGCGTTATACAAGTCCAGGCTGTTGAACTTGAAAATGGGAAGATATCAAATAAGTCTTTAGACAACAGAGTCGGTGCTGCGGTACTTATTAAGTCGTTAGAGTATCTACAAAATCTTAAATTTGAAGGGCAATTGATGTTATCTTTTAACAAAGGTGAGGAAGTGGGATTAGTTGGAGCACAAGGTAGTGCCTACCATCTAAAACCAGATTTTGCCATAGTAATTGATGTAACCTTTGGCGAAAAACTACCGGAAAATGTCGAGCCTATCAAGCTGGGTGAAGGGCCAGTTATAGGTATAGGTACCACCGTTACAAGAAGTGTTTTCGAAGAACTAACAAAAACTGCAAAAAATAACAATATCAAATACCAAATAGAAACTTTTACTAGAGGCAGTGGCACCGAAGCAGATGTAGTACAAATATCTTCTACCGGAGTAAAAACAGGTGTTGTTTCAGTTCCAATCCTTAACATGCATTCTCCAAACGAAGTTGTAGATGTAAAAGATGTGGAAGAAAGCGCAAAATTATTATCTCTCTTTGCTTTAAACACTAGTTTAACTTGGAAAGGACGTCGAAAATCATGAGGAAGTATTTAAAGGACTTAACCAATCTTGCTGGAATATCTTCAAGAGAAGAAAAAATAAAAGAGTACATCAAGTCAAATATTGCTAACAAGGTCGATGAAATTACCGAAGACAACATGGGGAACCTAATTTGTTTAATTAAAGGTAAAGATTCTTCCAAAAAATTAATGCTTGACGCACACATGGACGAAGTTGGTTTTATGATCACCAGAATAAATGAAGACGGTACTTTTGGCATATCTCCCGTTGGAGGAGTTGACCCAAGGGTAGTAAAAAGTCAGAGATTAAAAATCGACGAAAAAATATCTGCTGTTGTCAATTCTACACCTATTCACTTAGAAAAAGAAACCGACAAAGTTGAGCAATATGAAAGTATAAGGGTCTACGCTGGGTTTTCTAACAAAGAGGAAGCATCTAAAAAGGTCCATTTGGGCGATATGGTTACATTTGATACTACTTATTATGAGGAAAATAGCTATGCTGTAGCCAAAGCCTTTGATGATAGGGTTGGATGTTCTATTATGATGGATATAATTGACTATTTTTTTGAGAACAGCGAGAAACCTCTTTACGACACATACTTCAATTTTGCTACTCAGGAAGAAACAGGGCTGAGAGGTACAGGAACTGCAGCTTCAAAAATACACCCAAATTTCGCTATTGTATTAGAAGGTACAACTGCTGGTGACAACCCTGAAAACACCCCGGATAAATGGGCAACTCATATCGGAAATGGGCCGGTCTTAACATTCATGCATAGCGGTTTAGTACTTAACAAAGAGATCTTTGAAAAAATTGTAGATACTGCAAAGAAATTAGGGATTAAATTCCAATACAAAATGCGAACGGCAGGAGGAACAGATGCGGCTAGGCTCGCAAAGACTCTTTATGGAATTCCAGCAGG
>NZ_JALY01000256.1:0-8579 GCF_002924615.1 Petrotoga halophila DSM 16923
GGGCTGCGGGGTGAAAGGGCGCAAACCTATATAGAATAAATATTTTAAAAACTAAATAATTTTAAATGGGTTACAGGGCAAGGCCCCAGCGAAGGGGCACTAACACAATTTTTTAAAGATAATATCCACCAGGGTAAGGAGGCAGAGAAATGGAAGAGTATCTCACTTTTGATGATGTGTTGTTACTACCGCAGTATAGCGAAATTGTGCCGAGTAGGGTTGATACAACATCTCGTTTAGTAAAAGATATCCATTTAAAAATCCCCTTTCTTTCTGCAGCAATGGATACTGTGAGTGAATCCCAAATGGCAAAAGCTATGGCGAGAGAAGGCGCCGTTGGGGTTATTCATAAGAATATGTCGATTGAACAGCAAGCCTATGAAGTTTCAAAAGTAAAAAAGACAGAGAACGGGATTATATACGATCCCATTACAATTACTCCCGATACAACCATTAAAGAAGCTGAAAAGATCATGAGAGAGTACAGAATTGGCGGATTGCCGGTTGTGGATGATGATAAAGTTCTTTTAGGTATATTGACCAATAGAGATATTAGATTTGAACAAAATATGGAAAAAAAGGCCAAAGAATTGATGACTCCCTACAAAAATTTGGTTGTCGCTGGTTCGCATATATCTTTGGAAGAAGCGAAAGAGATACTTCATCAGAATAAGATAGAGAAATTGCCTATTGTAGATGATAAAAGACATATAAAGGGTTTGATAACAATAAAGGATATTACTTCCGTGATTGAAAACCCGAACGCTACAAGAGATGATAAAGGGCGTTTAGTTGTTGGAGCTGCTGTTGGCGTTTCGGATGGTTTACAAAGAACGCAAGAATTAGTTAATGCAGGGGTTGATTTTGTCGTTTTAGATTCCGCACATGGACATACGAAAAATATTATCGAAATTTTAAAAATGATAAAAGAGAGATTTCCAGATCTCCCTGTAATCGCTGGGAATATAGCTACTGCTGAAGCTGCCAAAATGTTAATAGAAAGTGGAGCCGATGCAGTAAAGGTCGGGATTGGACCAGGTTCTATATGTACGACGAGAGTTATTTCTGGGGTCGGGGTACCCCAATTAAGTGCAATTATGAAGGTTTCAGAAGAAGCGAATAAATACGGTATTCCTGTTATAGCTGACGGTGGAATAAGATATTCTGGTGATATTGTTAAGGCTTTAGCAGCAGGGGCTTCTACTGTGATGATGGGGAGTATTTTTGCTGGTACTGAAGAAGCACCTGGCGAAACGATAATTTATCAGGGAAGGAAGTTTAAAACATACAGAGGTATGGGTTCAATAGCAGCTATGGAAAAAGGGAGTAAAGATAGATATTTCCAAGAAGACACACCAAATGAGAAGCTTGTGCCAGAAGGTGTTGAAGCTATGGTAGCATACAAAGGTGAGGTAAAAGATGTTATAATACAATTAGTTGGAGGAGTCAAAGCTGGAATGGGATATGTTGGGGCAAAAGATGTTAAGGAATTACAGCAAAAGGCTAAATTTATAAAAATTACTACGGCAAGTATAACTGAAGGACATCCACATGATGTAAAAATCACACGTGAAGCTCCAAATTATTTCTTTTCATCTTAGTTATTGATTTTTGTGGGTTGCGGGTTAATCTCTCTCTTCCTTATGGGTGGGCTGCGTGGGCGGGCTGCAGGACGAAGGGGCGCTAAAATAAAGTTTCTAATGAGTATATTTTAATGGAGAGGAAGTTATATGCAAACAAAAAACATTTTAGATTTTGAATATTCAGATTTACAAAGTTATTTGCTCAATGAATTAGGACTTGAAAAGTTTAGAACCGATCAAATTTGTGATTGGATTTATAAGAAAAGAGTTTTTGATTTTGCATCAATGACTAATTTATCTAAAGACGATAGACAAAAACTCAGTGATAACTTTAAAATATCTATTCCTCATATTATTAAAAAACAGGTATCAAAGATAGATGGAACGACCAAATATCTTTTGGAGTTAGAGGATAGAAACACTGTTGAAGCGGTAATTATTTACTATCCTTCACGAACGATAGCTTGTATATCAACACAAGTTGGTTGCCCACTGAAATGTTCATTCTGTTCTACAGGGCAAAGCGGTTACGTTAGGAATTTATCGACAGGTGAAATAATTGGTCAATTGTTAGCTATGGAAAAAGATAAAGATATTGATGTAAAAAACGTTGTATACATGGGAATGGGTGAACCATTACTAAATTTTAACAACGTTGTTCAAAGCGTAGAGATCTTAAACCATCCAAAGATGAAAAAATTAGGGGCAAGGCATATAACCATTTCAACTGCTGGAATACCTCACAAAATTGAAGAATTGGGCGATTTGAGCAAAGAGTTTCGACTTTCTGTGTCACTTCATGCACCAACAAATCTTCAAAGAGATCAAATAATGCCCATAAATCATAAATATCCAGTAGAGCAGGTTATTCAGTCATGCCGAATTTATCAGAAAAAAACAAAAAAGAGGGTAACTTTTGAGTATATATTGATAAAAGGATTTAATGATTCAAAAGATGACGCCTTGAAATTAGTCGAACTGTTTGGTGACATGAAAGTGATGGTTAATTTAATTCCTGCCAATGCAAATCCAGCAGGGTTTGAAAAACCCTCAAAAAGATTTATTCAAGCTTTTTTAGATACTCTCGTAAAGAATGGAATTGATGCTGTTGTGCGAGCCGAGAAAGGTAGTGATATATCAGCCGCATGTGGTCAATTAAGAACCAGAGAGTTAAAAGAAGTTAATAGGTGAAAATAATGATTAAAATAAGAAAATTAATCAAAAATTTGATATTTTTTATTTTAGGAATAGTAGCCTCTGGAATATTTGCCTTTTTTATGATGACAGTTTTTGCCAACAGTTCAAATACGGTTGAGATTCCATATTTGATTGGAGAAGATAAAAAAGTAGCTGTTTCTTCTTTAGAGGAGTTAAACCTAATTCCAAACATAGTAGGTAACGGGGAAAAAGTTTTGTATACTGATCCGGAACCTGGTACAAAGGTAAAAGAAGGGCATCATGTAATAGTCCAACTTAGAGAGATGAATACTCTGAAGATTCCTGATCTGATAGGAGTACCGTCTGGAGTAGCACAACAGTTTCTAAGTGAGTACAATATAGCTTATGAAATTAGAAATCAATTAACTTATACACCTGAAGAAAACGATGTGGTACTGAACATGTCTCCAACACCAGGAAATAATTATAGTGGTGAAAAGGTGATTCTCTATGTTGGTGAATATGAAGGGAGTAATCAATGAGTTGGAGAAGGGGTATAGTTGTTAGATTTCATTCGGATATGGTAACCGTTCAAGATTTGGAAACTAATCAAAAAGTTAACTGCTTCCTCCCTGGTAGATTTAAATTACAGAAGATTCGGCCCATTGTTGGTGATTATGTAGAATATTCTAAGGACCAAAGTTATAGTTATGGAAGAATTGAAAACATTTTAAAGAGAAAAAATGAATTATACAGGCCCAGAGTAGCTAACTTGGATCAACTTGTTTTGGTTACCTCAATTAAAGAACCTCAAGTAGATTTGATAGTAGTCGATAAAATTATAGCCCTCGCTGAAAAAGAGAAACTGGATATAGTTATAGTGTTAAACAAAACGGATTTGCTTGTTAGTGACGAAGAAAAAAAAGATATGGAAAGATTTATAGAAATATATGGTAAAATTTATCCTGTAATTCCCACATCGAAAATAACGAAAAATAATTTAGATAGATTAAAGTCCTGTTTAAAAAACAAAGTATCAACTTTCGCAGGCCCTTCTGGAGTTGGGAAGTCTAGTTTATTGAATGTTTTAGACCCAAAATTGAAACTTCGAGAAGGAGAAATTTCCAGAAAATTAGGTAGAGGTAAACACACTACAACGTATGCTGAACTGCTTTATTTTGATTTTGGAGGATATATAGTCGATACACCGGGTTTTTCGAGTTTAGAGCTAAGAGGAATAAAAAAAGATGAACTTAGGCACTATTTCAAAGAATTTTTGGGATTTGACGGTTTTTGCCAGTTTTCAAACTGTTCCCATACGGTTGAACCTGGATGTGCAATTAAAGAGGCTGTAGAAAAGGAACAAATTTCATTTAGTAGGTATACCAATTATTGTCAAATATACAAAGAAATAGAAGACAGTTCACTAAAATTGCAATAGAGGTGTTTAAGTTTGATAAAAATCTATCCCTCCATTTTAGCCGCTGATTTTTTGAATTTATCTCAAGAGATAGAGAAAGTTTCTGAAGAAGCTGATGGAATACATCTCGATATTATGGATGGAGTGTTTGTTCCAAACATTACTTTTGGTTTTCCAATCGTGGAATCGATTAGAAAAAAATTTAAAGATATATATTTGGATGCTCATTTGATGATCGTTGAACCAGATAAATATTTAGAAGAATTTTCTAAGTTTGTGAGTAGCATAACGGTGCATTATGAAGCGGTGGTACATCTGCATAGGACCATCTTAAAGATCAAAGAGTTGGGGTGTGAAGCAGGTGTAACTTTAAATCCGCATACGCCTGTGTCACTTTTAGAAGAAATTCTTCCCTATGTCGATAAAGTATTGATTATGTCCGTTAATCCAGGATTTACCGGTCAACATTTTATAGAAAGTACTTACGAGAAAGTAAGAAAATTAAGAAAAATTTCAGATGAAAAGGGTTTGAATGTTGAAATAATGGTTGATGGGGGAGTGAATAAGCAGAACATTGGATTACTTCACCAAAGTGGTGTTAACACTTTTATTATTGGTGCCAGTGTGTTTTATTCTGAAAATCCTTCACAAGAGATAATTGAACTAAAAAGGGTGGCTGAAGATTTTGAGTGAGGTGTATTTGGCTACATCAAATAGAAACAAGGTAAGAGAAATCAATGAAATTCTTCAAAATATTGATATAAATGGAAGCATTACTGTTAAATATATATTTGATGAGATAAAAGAGGATAATTTTGAAGTAGAAGAATATGGTGAAACTTATGTAGAAAATTCTGTTATTAAAGCTTGGGCTTATTCAAAATTAATAAAAAAACCAGTTTTTTCAGATGATTCAGGGTTGTCCATAATCTCTCTTGAAGGATTCCCTGGTGTAAACTCTGCCAGGTTCATGGAAAACTATTCTTATGAGCAGAAGATGAAGGAATTGTTATCGATGCTGGAAAATGAAAAAGATAGAACCGCTTATTTTGCCTGTGCGGCGACGTATTTTGATCCTCAGAAAAATTTTTTAGTAACTTGTCAAGAAGAAGTTTATGGTAAAATAGCATTTGAGATAAGAGGAAAGAATGGTTTCGGTTACGATCCAATTTTTATTCCTGATGGATACGATTATACTTTTGGAGAATTAAGCAAAGATGTAAAAAATAAGATAAGTCATAGGGCAAAAGCTATAAAAAAGTTGCTTCTTTTCTTAAAAAGTGCTACAATATTAGAAAATAACGAATGATTTTTTTATAATATTGATTCAAAGTAGATATTTTTTTTGTTTTATGGTATAATTGCGTTGAAGTTCCGTAGAATGAGGATTTAAGAATCTTTATCTGTGAAAGGGGGAATGTTTGTGAATAAGAAAGATTTAGTTGATGCTTTCGCAAAGAAAGCTAACGTAACAAAGAAAGACGCCGAAAGTTTCGTTGATGCTTTTGTTGATGTAGTGTCTGAGGCTTTAAGTAAGGGAGAAGAGGTTAAACTAGTTGGTTTTGGGACTTTCAAAGTTCAGAAAAGAGCAGCAAGAAAAGGGGTCAATCCACAAACCGGAAAGGCCATAAAAATTCCAGAAAAGATGGTTCCAAAATTTGTTCCTGGTAAAGAATTGAAAGATATGGTGAAGTAAATTCCAAAAAATGGGCAGGGTTCCTGCCCATTTTTTGATAATGACGTGATCAAATTGGAGGGTTTCAATTGATCTGGGCAATTTCAGATGTCCATGGTATGTACGATACTTTAATTTCGCTTTTAAAACAAACACATATCAATGATTCAGACACAGTAATTTTTTTGGGTGATTATGTGGATAGAGGGCCGGATTCAAAAAAAGTATTGGATCTTTTGATTACTTTAAGCAAGCAGAGAAATCGTATCTTTCTAAAGGGAAACCATGACGATATGATGGTCGACTATTACCAAAAAACTCATGAGTATGATGAGGGTATATGGTTTTACAATGGTGCATTATCGACAATTAGAAGTTTTGATAACTATATTGGGGAAGAATACATAACCTTTTTAAAAGACCTACCTTTGTATTATGAGATAGAAATCAGAAACGAGAAATATTTGTTTGTTCATGCGGGAGTAAATCCAAAAAAGTCACTTTCCCAACAAGATAAATGGGATTTGTTATGGATAAGGGATGAATTTTTAAGTATGTCAGAAAGGTATTATGATTATACCGTCATTCATGGGCATACTCCAACATTGTACCTAACAGGTGAAGATAAAATCTTTGTGAAACGAGATAAGAATAAGAAAATAATAAGTATAGATATCGATACAGGATATGTGTACGGTGGGAAATTGACTGCCTTTGGAATCACTGAGAATAATAAACACGTAGTTTTACAGTCTTTTTGAAAAATTGATTTAAACTTCTTTAATCGCCTTTAATTGTCTTTAAATCCTTCTAATTGAAAATACTTCGATTTTCTAACTTTTTCAAAGAATGATATAATTAAAATTGAATAATATCTTTCTTTTGAGGAGTGAGTTGATGTTAAAAAAAATAAAAGATTATTGCAATTATCCACAGAGTCAGATTTTGAAGCAAATTTTGGAAGATAACGGTATACAAGTATTTTTAAAATCTCCCATAGGAATAGGGGGAGAATATTTCGGTGAGGGAGTAATTTATGATTTGTATGTTGAAGATAAGGATTTTGATACAGCTAAAGTTATAATTAGAGAATTTGAGAAAGGAGGAATTACCTTGTCTGAACTTAAAAAGACTCCGCTTTATGAAAGACATAAAGAACTTGGAGCCAAGATGGGAGAATTTGCAGGGTGGGAACTTCCGTTGTGGTATTCTTCTATCATTGAAGAGCATAATGCAGTTAGAAATGTAGTTGGGGTGTTTGATGTTTCTCATATGGGTGAATTATTTGTGCAAGGGAAAGATGCACAGAAATTTGTAAATTACTTGATTACAAATAATGTGGAGAGAATACCGAATAGCAGAATAGTTTACACACCTATGTGTAATGAGAATGGCGGTATTTTGGATGATTTTCTCGCTTATAAGTTTAACAAAGAAAAGATTATGTTAGTAGTCAATGCATCTAATACACAAAAAGATTATGAATGGGTAAAAAGTCAATCTTCTTCTTTTAATGTTGATGTAATTAACAAGAGTGATGAATATTGCCAAATAGCTTTTCAAGGCTCAAAATCTCAGGATCAACTACAAAAATATCTTAAAGATATTGATCTGGATGGTATAGAATATTATTCTTTTGAAGTTCTACAACTAGAAGGAGAAGAAGTAATCTTATCAAGGACAGGATACACAGGTGAAGACGGTTTTGAGTTGTACCTATCTCCAACGATCGCTGTTAAAGTTTGGGATAGACTTATACAACTTGCTAAAGAGGTTGATGGCAAGCCATGTGGTTTGGGAAGCAGGGACACTTTAAGGTTCGAGCCTAAAATGCTCCTGTATGGCAACGATATGGATGAAAATACTACACCTTTGGAGGCAGGCTTAAGATGGACTGTCGATTTTAATAAAGAATTTATTGGTAAGGAAGCTTTGCTAGAACAAAAAGAAGAAGGAATCAAAAGAAAATTAGTTGGTATGGAAATACACGACAAGATGCCAGTTAGGCATGGGTATGAAATTTTCAAAGATAATGAAAAGATAGGGTTTGTGACAAGTGGTGTAAAGTCGCCTACTTTGGGGAAGAATTTAGCCTTAGGCTATGTGAGTAAAGAATTTTCGAAATCTGGGACCATTGTTAGTATAAAGGCAAGGAACAAGTTATTAGAAGCTGAGGTTGTAAAAACCCCATTTTATAAAGGAAGTGTAAAAAGCACTAAGTAAAAATTTAGGGCGACCTGGAGGGGAGGTATTTTTCCTCCCATTCCTTATGGGTGGGTTTCTGGAAAGAGCATAAACACTTTTATCCTAATGGGTGGGGAGCGGGGCGAAGAGGCGCTTATATTAAGTTTTTACTTTCCGAAAAATAGAAATATTATAATAAAAAGAGGTGAGATGTTACAATGAATGATTTTCCATATTTACCCCATACCCAAAAAGACATAGAAGAAATGTTTTCTTTTTTGGGAATAAAAGATATCGACGAACTTTATCGAGATATTCCAGCACTATTCAAAGGTGAATTGAATATCCCTTCGGGTTTGAGCGAAATAGAAGTTAAAGAAAGGCTAACCGATTTGGCACAACTGAATAAAAATATGGAAGAATACGGGATTTTTAGAGGTGCAGGTATTTACAATCACTATATTCCGTCTGTTATATATCCTTTAGCTTCAAATAGGAATTTTTTAACCGCATATACGCCTTACCAAGCTGAAGTTTCTCAGGGTACCCTCCAAATTCT
>NZ_JALY01000256.1:8586-12615 GCF_002924615.1 Petrotoga halophila DSM 16923
ATCAAAAACCTATGTTGAAGTGCAAGGGATGGATATAGAACAAATCGATTATTTATCTGAAACGGGTCAATTAGATCTAGCTGATTTAACTTCTAAAATCACCGAAGAAACATCTTGTGTTGTAGTTTCATATCCAAACTTTTTTGGTGTAATAGAAGATTTAAAAGTGATAAGAGAAAAGGTTCCTAGCGAAGTTGTTTTCATAGTAGTTACCTATCCAATCTCTTTAGGGTTGTTAGAAGCCCCAGGAAAATTTTGTGCGGATATCGTAGTAGGAGAAGGTCAATCTTTAGGGAATACGCCTTCGTTTGGAGGACCGGGTTTAGGAATCTTCGCTTCCAAAAAAAAGTATATCCGAAAAATGCCTGGCAGAATCATTGGAGAAACCGTAGATCAAGACGGTAAAAGAGGATTTTGCATGGTTTTGCAGACAAGAGAACAACATATAAGAAGGGAAAAATCTACTTCCAATATATGTTCAAATCATGCATTCAACGCTCTTGTGGCTTCTTTGTACTTGAATGTAATGGGGAAGCAAGGAATAAAAGAAGTTTCTCTTCAGAATTATCATAAAGCCCATTATTTAGCAAAAAAATTGGTAGAGACTGAAAAATTTAAACCTGTATTTGACGGTCCATTTTTTAACGAGTTTGTATTAGAAAGCAAAATAGATCCAGAACTTCTCAACGAAAAACTGTTGGAACAACATTATTTTGGACCTTTGATACTGAAGAATTTTTATAAAGAAATGGGGAATAAGGTACTGTTTTGTGCAACAGAACTGACTAAAAAAAGAGATATTGACTTTTTATGTTCTTTCTTGGAGGGATTATCATGAAGTTGATATTTGAAAAATCAGTTAGCGGGAGAAAGTCATATTCACTTCCAAAATTGGATGTCAAAGAATCTCAGATAGATATTCCGGAACATTTAGTTAGAAATGAAGCTCCGATTCTGCCAGAACTATACGAAGTTGATATTGTTAGACATTACAATCAATTAGCCACTCTAAACCATTCGGTTGATAGAGGTTTTTATCCTTTGGGTTCTTGTACAATGAAATACAATCCTTTTTTGAATGAAGAGGTTGCTTCTTTAAATGGATTCAAATTCATTCATCCCTACCAAGAGGAAAGTACTGTACAAGGCGCATTGGAATTGATGTATGAATTACAAGAATTTCTCAAAGAAATAACAGGGATGGCTAATGTTACCCTACAGCCTGCTGCTGGTGCCCACGGGGAACTTACGGGGATGCTTATTATCAAAAAATATTTACAAGAAAATAATTTAGGTCATAAAAATGAGGTTATCATCCCAGATTCCGCGCACGGTACGAACCCTGCATCTGCGGTAATGGCGGGCTTTGAAGTAGTTAAAGTTAATTCGAATAATGAAGGAAGAGTTGATTTAGATCATTTGAAATCTTTAGTGAATGAAAATACCGCTGCCATTATGCTCACGAACCCAAATACTTTGGGATTTTTTGAAAAAGATATTCTGAAGATATCCGATTTGATGCACAAAAACGACGCCTTGTTGTACTACGATGGGGCAAATTTAAATGCGATAATGGGGAAAGTAAGACCTGGAGATAATGGTTTCGATGTTGTTCATCTCAACCTTCACAAAACATTTTCCACCCCTCATGGAATGGGGGGCCCAGGGAGTGGGCCAATAGCGGTAAAATCTTATTTAAAAGAGTATTTGCCGAAACCTGTTGTCGGTATGAAAGAAAGTGGAGAATATTATTTTGATTATGATATCTCTAAAAGCGTTGGGAAAATGCGTAGCTTCTACGGTAATTTTTTGGTACTAGTCAAAGCATACACTTACATATTATCATTAGGGAAAGAAGGTTTGAAGAAGGTAAGTGAACTTGCCACTCTAAATGCGAATTATTTGAAAGAGAAGTTATCGAAATTTTTAAACGTTGCTTACCCAGATGTCTGTAAGCATGAGTTTGTAATAAAAGGAACTTCGTTGAAAGATTATGGGGTAAGTACACTGGATTTTGCAAAAAGGTTATTAGATTATGGTATTCATCCTCCAACAGTCTATTTTCCTTTAATTGTGGATGAAGCAATGATGATTGAACCAACCGAAACCGAAAGCAAAGAAACATTGGACGAAGTTGCTGCTATATACGAGAAAATCGTAGAAGAAGCCAGAAGAGAACCAGATAAGCTAAAAGAAGCTCCGTTGACTTTACCTATCAAAAGATTAGACGAAGTAAAGGCAAATAAAGAACTCAACGTGAAATTTGATTAAGTTTTGATAAGTTTACCATGAAATCTAAACATATTTATTTTATTAAATATTAAAAAACAGTGAGGCAGAAACACCGATTTACGCCTCACTGTTTTCTTCTTTTAAACACTCTCCACAGATTCCATAGAAGTTGATTTCAACAGAGTCGATTTTATTGTTTTTTAAGTCTTCTTCAGTAAAAGTTTTAAAATTTAATAATTTCTTCTCATCTAAGAAATCTAATTTATCTAACTCGATATCTTGAATTCTTCCACATTTTTTGCAAATAAAATGTGCATGAGGTGTAATGTTAGAATCGTAATGGATTTTATTTTCAATTAAAATCTCTTTTACTAATCCAGCGTTTTCAAATAATTTTACAATGTTATAGACTGAAGTGAAAGAAATTCGATTATCATTATTTTTTACTAACTTTTGATGTAATTCATCAATTGATGGATGTTCATCGCAGTTAAAAAGTTCAAAGGCCACTTTAAATCTATTTGGGGTAACCTTGATTTTTTTATTTTTTAATATTTTAATTATACTATTTTTATCATATTTAACTTCCAATTTTACCACCTTAGTTTAAATGATTTTACTGTTTAATTATAACACAAGATTTTGAAGAGTTATTTGAGTTATAGTGAAATTAACAATAGTGTCAAAAAACAAGTGATATAATAAAAAGGTAGTTTAAAAGGTTGGGAGCGTAGGGTAATGACCTCACATCCTAAGGGGTGGGGAGCGGGGTGAAGGGGCGTTAAAACAGGTTTTAGAATTTCTAAAGGAAGTATAAATAATAAAAGTTTTTAGGAGGGATATAGTGAGTGAGGTGAAAAGAATCGGGTTAATGACCAGTGGTGGAGATGCCCCTGGGATGAATGCCGTCATTAGAGCTGTTACTAGAAGCGCTGTTGTAGAAAATATTGAGGTGTATGGGTTTTTGAGAGGATTTGCTGGTATTTTGGATAAAGAATATAAAAAATTTACATATGCAGATGTTGGTGGAATAATGGAAAGAGGGGGAACCATTTTAAGGACCGCAAGGGTACCAGAATTTAAAGTTCCTGAGGTTAGAAAAAAAGCCGCGGACATATTGAAAGATTTAGGTATAGATGTGTTGGTTATAATTGGAGGAAATGGGAGTCTTACCGGGGGGAAGTTGCTATCAGAAGAACAAGGGATATCTGTCATAGGTGTACCAGCTTCTATAGATAATGATATCGCTTATACAGATATGAGTATTGGTGTTGACACCTGTCTTAACACGGTAGTTGATGCCATGCAGAAGTTAAAAGATACCGCTTCTTCCCACGAAAGGGCGTTTATTGTTGAAGTTATGGGGAGAACATCTGGATACATAGCGTTGATGTCAGGTCTTGCTATAGGGGCGGAAGCCATAATAATACCAGAAGTTCCCACGGATTACGATGCTTTAGCAGAAAAAATGTGGGATGAAAGAAAAAGGGGTAAGATTAATTCAATAGTCGTTGTTGCGGAAGGATCTGCCAGCGCTTATACAGTTGCCAGACATTTAGAAAATAGAATTGGTTTCGAAACGCGTATAACAATTTTAGGTCATATTCAAAGAGGGGGTTCCCCGACTGCATTTGATAGGATTTTGGCCTCAAGAATGGGAAATGAAGTAATAAAAGCAATTAACGACGGAGATTTTGACGTGATGGTAGGCTTGAGTAAAAACGATTTAATTAGAACACCACTTGAAAAAGTACTTTCAGAAAATAATACATTGGATATGGAGATTGTGAAGCTGGC
>NZ_JALY01000005.1:0-2241 GCF_002924615.1 Petrotoga halophila DSM 16923
AATATGCTAGCAAAGTTTTTTATAGATTTAAAATTTCCAGAACTAAATTATACTGTGTCATATGTACCTTCAAATTTCTCAAGTATTCATGAAAAAGGTTTTGTACCCGCTCACTTAATTGCTCACCATTTTTCTGACATCTTAGGCTTCCCTATAATAAATCTCTTTTCCTCAAAAACTCATAAAAGACAAGCTCAATTGGATTATCGAAAGAGAAATGAAAACGTTAAAAACAAGATAAAATTGATTCACGTCCCCCCGAAGAATATTATTATTATAGATGATGTGTACACTACAGGGGCTTCGATGAACGAGGTGGGTAATTTGCTCATTAATAAATGTGATGTTTTAATTGGCATTACTGTAGCAAAAGCTTATAGGTATTCTTTTAATAGTTCTTTATAGTTTTTTATATCACATATCGCTCCCACATATTTTAACTTTTCTGCTGAAAAGGCATTCCCCAACCTGGCGGCTTTTATAACATCTAAACCTATAATCGTTCCTATGTACAAACCTGACCAAAATGCATCCCCTGCTCCCGTTGTGTCTATTACCTCTTTTGCATAGGACTCAAAATGTGTATTTTTTTTACCGTCAGAAAATATAAATCCCTTTTCACCTAATGTAAGAATTACGTTTTTTACTCCTAGCTCATGGAAATGATTTATGTATTCTTCTTCATTTTTATTTTCCTTGAAAATATGTATACAATCATCTAGAGAGGGTTTGATAAAATCCACGTAAGGCATAATCAATTTTAGAACATCTTCTATTTCTAAAGATGTTTTCCACAATATCTCTCTATAATTGGGATCAAATCCTATCAAAACATTATTTTTTTTGGCAACTTTTAACGATTTGAGTGTATTTTTTAGGTTATTATCAGAAGATAACGACCAAGAAGAAAAGTGAAAGATATTTGCTTTTTTTACAATATCAAGATATGAATCAGTAATATCTAAATTTAAAGAGGCAGATCTCAATGGATAAAATTCGGGAGAAGATTTAGACTTCAAAACATAAACAATGTCTGTAGAAAATCGTTCATCTTGTAAAATAGCCTGTACATCCACATTATAATTATTTAATTGTTCAAGGATAAAATCTCCAAAAGGATCCTTACCTATCCTCGAAATCATAGCAGATTTGAAACCTTGTTTAGAGATGTTAACAGCTATGTTACTTGGTGAACCTCCTAAAAATTTGTCAAAGGAAGTTGCATTTTTCAATCCTCTTACATAATCTTTAGAGATGAAGTCTATCAACACCTCACCAAAAGAGACAAAATTAACCACTCTATTCCCACCTCTTTTTTGATCTTTTTTTAGAGCCCTTTCCCCTCACTCCCCATTATATCTCTGAAAAATTCTTTTATTTCGTAAGAGGCTATTTTTTATCATCAGTTTTCAGGTAATGCAAAAGAATAGTATCTTCATTTAATTTTTTAAAATCATTTAGCTTGAAATTATATTTATCATTCACGTATTTGAAAATCGATAGATCACCTTCAATAATCACCGGTTCGATAGTTAGAAAGATTTCATCAATTAAATTTTTTTCTAAAAACAAGGAGTTTATTGTAGAACCCCCTATTAATGCAACTTCAGTGTGTCCTTCCTTCTCTAGTTCATCCAATAATATCTCTGGAGGTTTGTCTGTAAAGTAAAGATATTTGTCATATTTCAACTCAACGTCTTTATATTTTTCAGGATTTCCTGTCAACACAATATTAATTCTTTTTTTTAAAGGAGAACCTATCTCTTCAAATGTTTTTCTACCCATAAGTACTATGCCAATATCTCTGGTTATATTATAGAAATGTTCTTTATCTTCTACCGAGGACCAACTTCTTTGTGAATCATCTGACATTCGAATTTTTCCATTCATACTTTGAACCATTATTAACTTTACTCTCATATAATTAATCCTCCCTAAACTTCTATTCTTTTATAATTAATATTTTTAGAAACTGTAAAACTTTTTTAACGCCCTACCTCCCGTAGTTTAGTTCGAAATATTAAATTGTTTTTGTTTTTTCAATAAGATTTATAACAGAATTTATCATTTTCAAAGAAAACTAAGATTTTGGGCTCTAATCGTACTTAATCGCTTTTAATTAGTTCTAATAGCTTCTAATCCCAAATAATTCACTTTTGAGATGAAAGTTACATGTGATAAAATATAAGATGATTAATTTGTTTATTTAATTTATTATATCATACCCACTTCAGAAATAGG
>NZ_JALY01000019.1:0-17018 GCF_002924615.1 Petrotoga halophila DSM 16923
AGAACACGTTTTTTAATCATCAAATACATTAGAGAATACTTAAACAACAAAGGTTTTTTAGAAGTCGAAACTCCTGTTCTCCAAAGTATAATGGGGGGAGCAAATGCAAGACCTTTTATTACCCATCTAAACGTTTATGATATAGATATGTACCTCCGGATAGCCACAGAACTACATCTAAAAAGATTGGTCGTCGGGGGCATGGAAAAAGTTTATGAAATAGGGAAAATATTCAGAAACGAAGGTGTTTCAAACAAACATAATCCAGAATTCACAACTATTGAGTTGTATCAAGCTTTTGCTGACTACAACAATATGATGGAACTAACCGAAGATCTTTTGTACAACATTACAAAAAAAGTTCACAACAAAGCAAGAGTTACATATCAAGGAGAAGAAATAGATTTCACACCTCCTTTCAAAAGAATAAAGATGAGAGAATTCATACAAGAAAATCTTGGAATAGATATAGTAGAAGCTAGTGATCAAGAACTGAAAGAGTTTTTGAAAAACCAAGGTGAAGAGGTAGAAATAGAAGACAGATACCATTATCTCGATAAAGTATGGGATTTAGTCGAAGATAAGATCATTCAACCTACATTTGTTATGGATTATCCTATAGAATTATCTCCACTAGCAAAAAGAAAAAAAGATGACCCAAGGTTAACCGAAAGGTTTGAATTAATAATAAAGGGCAACGAAATAGCTAACGCCTTTTCTGAATTGAACGATCCTCAAGATCAATTTGAAAGATTTAAAAAACAAATGGAACTCAAAGAGTTGGGTGATGAAGAAGCTCAAATGATGGATCTCGATTTCATAAGGGCGTTAGAATATGGTTTACCTCCCACTGGAGGGCTAGGAATAGGTATCGACAGAGTTTGTATGCTGCTTACCGATACCCCGACTATTCGCGATATTATACCTTTTCCAATTGTAAAACCCGTATCTTTCGAAGATGAAGAAGCTATGTTAAATGAAGAAGAGACTAACGAATAAAAGAGGAGTTCAATGCATTTAAAAGCCTTTGGAAAAGTTAACCTTTACTTAGATGTAATTAGTAGGCGAAAAGATAATTATCATAATATTTTAACGCTTTTCCAATCGATTAATGAACACGACGATATATTTATTGAGTTTTCCAAAAGCGAAATATTTGAATCAGAACCATCTTTAAACATCTCGTGGGATAAGAATATAATAAAAAAGTCCATAGAGACCTTTAAAAAAGAAACGGGTTTTTACAATTTTAACTTAAAAATTAAGCTTATTAAGAATTTACCTATGGGTGGAGGATTAGGGGGCGGAAGTGCCGATTCTGCTGCTGTTTTAAACTTTCTCTCAAAGAATTTTAAAATATCAGAAAAAGAATTATTCGAAATAAGTTTCAAAATTGGAAGTGATGTCCCATTTTTGCTAAAAGGCGGAACAGCAATTGGTAAGGGTAAAGGAGAAATTTTAGAATTTTTGGAACCTTTAAAATTAAATATTCAAATATACCCTATGAACTATAAAATTGATACTAAAAAAATGTATGAAAAACTAGACCAAAATTGGGAAAGTATCGACCATTTTGGTGATCCATACAAATTGTATGAAGCCTTAAAAAATAACGATATTATAACAGCTAAACAAAATGCGTTTAACGTATTCGAACAAGTGGTATTCAAAGAATATCCTAAATTGAAACAAAAAAAGGAAGACATAGAAAAGGATGAAGGGATTATATTTGCTTTGATGACTGGTTCAGGTAGTACGTTATACAAAGTAATTGCAACTAACTGAACTCTTTATCCATCTTATAGACAAAAGCTATTATTTCAGCAGCTAATTCATACAATTCGTCAGGGATTTCTTCATCCAAATCTAAACCATAAAACTCTTCAACAGCTTTTTCGCTTTTAACTATTGGTATGTTTTCTTCTTCAGCTATTTCTATGATTCTTCTGGCTATTGAATCGATACCTTTAGCAACGACTTTAGGTGCTTCATCTGTTCCTCGTTTATACCGTAAAGCTACCGCTTTTTTTGAATTAGACATTTTTTCATCACTTCTTTAAATATTCTTTCATTGTTTCAACAATGTAATCCACGTCTTTTTTACTTACCCAATAATTAGTTACAAATCTTAATTCTCCATTTTCTGGTGGATTTATTTTGATACCTTTTTCTAAAAAAAACGATACCATTTCCCTAAAATTTATATCTTTGTTTATTCTGAAAAAAACCATATTTATATGAATATCGTCTAAGTTCACAGAAATTTCAGGGATTTCATTTAACCTTTCTCCTAGATATCTAGCGTTTTCATGATCTTCTTTTAGTCTGAATCTCATCTTTTCAAGGGCAATTAATCCTGCTGCAGCTAAAAATCCAGCTTGCCTTAATCCCCCACCCATCAGTTTCCGTTTCTTTTTGGCCTTTTGAATGAAATCTTTACTCCCGGCCAGTAAAGAACCTACGGGAGCACATAGACCCTTTGAAAGGCAAAACATGACTGAATCACAATATTGAGTTATCTCCTTGGGATCAACGTTCAAGTAGGTTGCAGCGTTGAATACTCTAGCTCCATCCAAATGAACAGGAATTCCTTTCTCATGAGCTGTCTCAGATATTTCTTTCATATTTTCAAGCGACACAACCCTTCCATTGGAATGAGCATTTTCTAGACATATCAATCCAGTAGATGGAAAATGAAGGTCGTCTTCTCCCTTTCTTATTCTATTTTTAATATCCTGAGGTGCCATAACTTCCTTATCACTATTTATAGTTCTCAATTGTACGCCAGCAATTACCGAAGCTGCCCCGACTTCGTGAACAACAATATGGCAACTATCATCAAGGATAACTTCATTTCCTCTTTCACAATGAGTAAAGATGGAAAGTTGGTTACCAAACGTTCCACTAGGAACAAAAAGTGCGTCTTCCTTTCCAACTACTTCCGCAGCATATTTCTCTAATTTTTTCATCGTTGGGTCTTCATCGTAAACATCATCCCCAACTTCTGCCTTAAACATCGCTTCTCTCATCTCTTGAGTAGGTTGCGTAACGGTATCACTTCTGATATCTATGTATCTCACTAAAACTCCTCCTCTTTCTTAAAGCTCTTTTAAATCTAATCTCTCTTTCAAATATTTATTAACTCTGTATGAAAAAGTAGTCAAAATTATTACTCCAATCATAATTGAAGCCCCAATCATCTGCAATCCAGAAAATCTCTCTCCCAAAAAAATAAATGAAAATAACGAAGCAAATATTGGTTCTCCAATGAATATAAGAACGGTTGAATTAGAACCAATTACCTTTTGATATCTAGCTTGCAGAAAATTCACAACTATGGTCGCTGCTATTGCAGTGTATATAGCGGTTAACCAAATTGGAGCACCTAATTTCCAACTAGAATTGAATGAAATTGACACATTGATTATAGCAGCAAATAAAAACTGATAAGCTAAAAGCGATGTTTCTTCAACAACTTTTGAAAATTTCGTTATTAAAACAATATGAACTGCAAACAAAACGGCACCCAAAAACGTTAAGAAATCCCCAAAATTAAACCCTGAAATACCTCCAAAAAGCATGTAAGAACCTAACAAAGACAAAGGAAAACATAACCACTGAATGAAGTTAGGTTTTTCTTTTTCAATTAAATAAGAAATTATAGGGGTAAATGGAATATATAAAGAGGTAATAAATCCACTTTTTGAAGCATCTGTAAAATTGATCCCATAAGTTTGCAGGGCATGTGCCAATCCTAAAATTATTCCTAAGGTTGCCCCATATTTGAAAGAATGCTTTTTCCAAATAAGGAAGGATAAAACAGCCGCAATACCAAACCTTATAAACAAATAGGGCAAAGTTTGAAGATCAGTTAACATTACCTTGTGAATTGGAAAGGTAGAACCCCATATTACAGTAACTAGCAAAAGCCATAAAAATGCTCTAATCAATCTATACTCCCTCGTCTTATTCACATATTTTAGTGTATTATACCAAAATTTTAATTCGAATTTAAGAAGTATTCTTAATTAATCTTAAGAATTTTTAATACAAATCGTTGCGTTTTGGTGTATAATTGAAGAAAACTTATCTAAAAAGGGGGTAACGTTTTCAAGTTAAAGAATCCAACTATAGGCACTGTAGAATTCAAAGAGTTAACTAATTTCATTAAATTATTTTTAGAAAACAAAAGTTACAAAGTGTGGGTAGGTACAGATAGCCATGCAAGAGATGGACATGTAACTTTTGCGACAGCTATAGTAATTTACAAAGTAGGCAATGGGGCTACATATTTTTATTATGTCACTCACGAACGTAGGTCATACGATATGTACTCAAGATTGATAAAAGAAGCAGAATTTAGTTTAAACACCGCAGAATTTATCGAAAATCACTTAAATTTAATAAAGCCAGAAATACACCTTGATATAGGTTTAAACGGTAGATCAAAAGAGGTTTTTAGTGTTATTACAGGCTACGTAAAAGGTTTGGGATATAATTATAAAATAAAACCAGAATCATTTGCAGCTACTAATGTTGCTCATCTATATACCAAGTAAAAATATTGGTATATTTTTTGTTTTAATTATATTCTCAACAATTATTTTTATTTTCTTAACATAAATAGGAGTACAATATACAAGTAGAATTTATTAGAAATAGTTATATATTTTCTCAGAGGTGGAATCATGAATTTAAATCCAAACGACGTTATAAAAAAGTTGATAGAAGCAGAAGAGAACTACGATAAAAAATTAAAAGATTTCCAAAAAAAATTGATTGAAGAACAAGAAGAACAAATTTCTCTTTTAGAAAAAGAAAAAGAGGATAAAATGCTGGAAGTTGATAATCAATACAAAGCCATCATCAAAAAAGCAGAAGAAAGATCAAGAGATCTATTGGACGAAGCAGATAGAGATATAAAGAATTATAAAAACAAGTTTGAAAAGTTGGAAAAAGATAAAGAAAAAATAGCCAAAAAAGTGATAGAAAATTTAATTTACTGATCGAGGTTGTTGAAATTGATGATCCCTGGACTAACATCTAAAGTTAAAGCACTGTATTCCAAAATCCTTAATCAAAGTGATTATCACAATTTAATAGAAGCGAGTTCGATAACAGAAATAGTCGCTTACTTAAAAAACAACACTCATTACAATGAAGTATTAGTAGGAACGGATATAGCAAATTTACACAGAAGAGACGTGGAAATATTGATACGAAAATCTATATTATCAGACTTTTACCATTTGTATTTTTATCTACCAGTCAAAGTTCAAAAATTATTTAAGTTAATAGAAAGGCGTTATGAAATTGAAAATATAAAATTTATCTTCCGTTCTCTACATTCTGGTCATTTAGAATATATTTCAAAGGAAAGACTTTTCCCCGTCAATCACAAAACCATTAGTGAAGAGACATTCATGGCGATAAAGAACTTTGATGACGCTTTAAACACATTTAAAAATAGCATTTACTCTGGTGTAATTACTTCTGCCTACGACAATTACAGAAAAACAAAAAAATTACAATATTTGTTAAACGCCATTGACTTTTGGTATTTTTCCAGTTTGGAATCAGAATTCAAAAAAACTCCAGAATTTTCTTCAAACTTGAGGGATTTATTCTTCAAACAAGTGGATTTAATAAATATTCAATGGATCTATAGAGCAAGGATTCTCTTCAAACTTTCTACAAGTGAAGTTTTAAACTTATTGCTCCCAATAACTTTTAAATTATCAAAAAGTGAAATAGAAAATCTTTCAACTTCGGAAGATCTCAATGATTTCATCAAGAAAGTTTCTTCAACTTTCTATGGAGAATATTTTAAGAATATTAACCAAAATATATTTTCCTACATAATAGAAAGGCTATGTAATAGAATATTGTTGAAAGAAGCAAAACAATTAATATCTGAAACCCAAAATGGTTTGACAGTTATGAGCGGATATTTATTTCTTAGAGAATATGAATATAAAGATTTAATTACTCTTATAGAAGCCAAAAGGTATAAAATTCCCAATGATAGATTCAACGCTTTTTTGCTGTTGATTGAGGAGTGAGTTCATGCAGGAAAGACTAAAACCGTTCACAATAATTTCCACCAAAACAGAATTAGAAAAAATTTCAAAAAGAATTATTGATTCTCAAAGTGTGGAAGTTATACCACTTGAAAAGATAGTGGATAAAAACCTATTAGAAAGAGTAAAAAAAGATAACGTCAACCCTTTTCAGGAAATATACGAAAATTTTAGAAATATCTTTGAATTTGTGGAAAAGAACCCCGAACCCAAAACATGGGAAGTCTCTTTCCCTACAAAAATTAAAAAAGAAGAAATAATCGAGTTTTCAAAAAATCTTATGGACGAGTTACACATTTTATCAGAAAGAATTTCAAAGTTGAAAGAAGAAAAAAAGTATCTGGAAAATAATCTGAATCTTTTTGATAAACTACAAAAGATTCAACTTGATGTTAAAAATATACAAAAAATACAAAACCTTAAATACAAAGTAGGCAAAATCAGCAGTATGTACTATGAAAGGCTTTTTAACAGTATAAAAAATGAGGATATTTTAGTATTAAAACTCAACGAAGATAAAGATTTCGTATGGCTTTTTATCGTATATGACTCCAACGAAGATATAGAAAAAACACTTTCAATTGCTAATTTTCTAGAATACGAAATCCCTAAGAATTATTCAGGAACGCCTTCAGATATATTGAAAACAATTCAAGACCAATTGAAGGCTGTTAAATACGAAATTGAAATTATCGAGATGTCTATAAAAAAGTTGTTCTACGAAAAGCGTAGATATATATACGAATATTCTGATTATGTTTTCGTCATGAAAAATATCTATGATTTAGTTCAGAATATTAGTTTCACTGAGGACTTTTTCATAATCTCTGGTTGGACCGATCAGGCAACATATTCAAAACTTTTTCATTATTGTAATTCAAATGATTATTCTTTACTTATTGAATGTAGTATTAAAGAAAAACAACCTACTTTACTTAAGAATAGAAGTTTTTTTAAACATTTTGAGTTCATTGTTAAGATGTTCAGCACACCATCGAGCGATGAAATAGACCCAACACCTATAATCTCAATATTATTCTTATTCTTTTTTGGGATGATGTTTGGTGACATTGGACATGGCCTTGTTCTTACTTTATTGGGATTTCTAATTTACAAAAAGAATAAAAGTGACTTATTTTACGTCTTAGGTGCTTCTGGAATCTCTTCGATGATTTTTGGAACGTTATATGGAAGTTTTTTTGGATTTGAAAATATCATTAAACCCTTGTGGAAAAGACCTATGGATAATATAAACTATTTTCTACTCACTTCAATTTACTTCGGGATAGCCGTGATAACTTTAGCTATGATTTTGAACATATTCAACAAGATTAAAAATAAGCAAACACTGGAACTTTTGTTCGATCCAAATGGCTTATCAGGGATTGCATTTTATTGGATAGTACTTGGAGGAATTTTTTATTATATGAGAAATGGTGCATTCCCAAAAATAAGTATAGGCTTTATTGTCGCATTGATAGTTGCCATATATCTTAATGGTATAATCTTTGAAAAAGGAAAATTAAGTGAAAAAGCTGTTCAAAGTTTTTTTGAGCTTTTTGAATCTCTACTTGGATACCTAAGCAACACTCTTTCTTTTATAAGGTTAGGAGCTTTTGCTTTAAACCATGCCGGGTTATTTCTCGCATTTTACATGATGTCTCAAATGGCAAGTAACTCAGTTGTTTCATTTGTTATATTACTCTTGGGCAATATTCTAATAATCGGATTGGAAGGCCTGGTTGTATTCATTCAAACCTTAAGGTTAGATTATTACGAATTTTTCACCAGGTTTTTCAAAGGTAATGGGAAAGAATTTAATCCAGTTAAATACAAATTTTAAAAATTTCCGGAGGTGTTAGTTATGGCATACGTTGTTTCATTAACAGCTTTAGTTGTTTTGACAATTATGTTTGGTTTTTATTTTTCAAAAAAACCCGAAAAGGCAAGATCTTTTGCAAAAAAGTTTTTTAGGGGAAACATTGCTGTATTTGGAGTTGTACTTCTTTTAGCTATAATTACTCTTTTTCCCACCCATGTTTCAGCTCAAACAACAACTTCTACAACTGGAACGAGCGTAACATCTGACACAACGAACAATAAAGGGTTAGGATTATTGGGCGCAGCATTATCTACAGGTTTATCCGCTATTGGTGCAGGTATCGGTGTTGCGATAGTAGGTTCGGCAGCGGTAGGAGCTATAAGTGAAAAACCCGAGTTATTAGGAAGAACGTTAATATACGTGGGTTTAGCCGAAGGAATAGTGATATATGGGTTGATCGTTTCGATAATGATACTGGGGAGAATCTAACAAATGAAATTCTTTCTAATAAGTGATAACATCGACACTGCCATTGGTTTAAGACTTAGTGGAATTGTTGGGACCGTTGTTCATGAAAGAGATGAGATATTAGAAGCCTTCAATAAGGCGTTGAGCAATAAAGAAATTGGCGTTGTTTTGATAACTGAGTTAGCTTCACAAAAGATACCGGAAGAAGTTAAAAAACATAAACTAGCCGGACAGTTACCTTTAATTTTTGTCATACCGGATAGGCACGGATGGCGAGGCGACAAAGATTTCATTACAAAGTACGTTGAAGGGGCAATTGGAGTGAAAATAAATGAATGAAATCGAAGATAAATTGGAATCAATGCTTGAATTATTAGACAAGAAATTTGAACAAAAATGTGATGAATTAAAAATTTCTTATAATAAGAAACTGGAAGAGGTTCAAAAGAGAATTGAAGAAGATATCAATAATTACAGAGATAAAAAATTAAAGGAAGCTAAAGAAGAGGCAGACCTTACTGAAAAAGTTAGCCAATCAAAAGCTAAGCTGAAGATAAAACAAGAAAGACTTAAGTTGAAAAACCAACTATTGGAAAGTCTTTTACAATTAATAAAAAAAGATCTTGTGACTTTGGATCCTGACAACAAAAAATATTTTTACCAAAAATTGTATATTGACGCAACTAAGCTGATACATAACGACTACGAGGTGCTCTGTAACAAAAATGATTATGAAACTGTGAAATCTATAGTTTTAGATCATAAAGTTAAAACAAGTAAAGAAATTGAAGGTGGAATCCTCCTAAAAAGTAATAATACAATCATTAACAACAGCATAGATTCATATGTAGAACAAAATAAAACAAAAATCTTCTCTCTGATATTGGAAGAAGTAGGTGATATATAATGTACATTAAAGAAATAAATGGACCTGTCGTTAAAGTTAAAGGCGTGGAAAAACTTTCGATGAATGAAATGGTTAAGGTAGGTAATCTGCACTTAATAGGAGAGGTAATTTCCATTGATGAAGATGAAGCAACTGTTCAAGTTTACGAGGAAACTTCCATGTTAAAACCTAAGGAACCTATTGAAGGGACAGGACAGATGCTTTCTGTAGCCTTAGGTCCGGGCCTTCTGGGAAGTATTTACGACGGTATTCAAAGACCCTTGAACAAATTAATAGAGAAAAGTGGATCCTTCATTGGCAGAGGAGTAGAGGAGTTTGGGCTAGATCTCTCAAAAAGCTGGGAGGTTGTGTTTTTAAAGAAAAAAGGAGATATTGTTAAGGGTGGAGATGTAATATCTCAAGTACAAGAAACTAAGCATATAGTACATAAAATTATGGTTCCAGCAGATATACAAGGAAAGATAGTTGAAATCAAACAAAATGGTTCCTATAAAGTAGATGAGGTTTTGGCAAAAATTCAAACTGAAGACGGTATAAAAGAAATAAAAATGTATCAATTTTGGCCTATTAAAGTACCTCGAGTTGTAAAAAATAAATTAGAACCCAATATACCGTTGATAACTGGTCAAAGGGTTATCGATATTTTCTTTCCCATCAGTAAAGGAGGAACTGCCGCTATCCCAGGAGGTTTTGGTACCGGGAAGACTATAACTCAACATCAATTAGCTAAATGGGCAGAGGCTGATATTATTGTTTACATCGGTTGTGGAGAAAGAGGAAATGAAATGACAGAGGTGTTGGAAGAATTCCCTAATTTACAGGACCCTAAAACGGGGGTCCCACTGATGGAGAGAACTGTCCTAATTGCAAATACTTCCAACATGCCTGTTTCTGCTAGAGAAGCGTCTATTTATACCGGGGTAACTATCGCAGAATACTATAGAGATATGGGCTACAACGTCGCAGTAATGGCTGATTCTACTTCACGATGGGCTGAAGCACTGAGGGAATTATCAGGAAGACTGGAAGAAATGCCTGCAGAAGAAGGTTATCCCGCATACCTTGCTTCCAGAATTGGCCAGTTTTATGAAAGAGCCGGATTATCGGAAAATCTCAACGATACGAATGGTTCTGTCACAATAATTGGAGCCGTATCACCTCCCGGTGGAGATTTTTCTGAACCTGTTACTCAAAGTACTACCAGATTTGTTAAATGTTTCTGGGGACTTGACAAAAACTTGGCTTATTCTAGACATTATCCATCTATAAATTGGATTACCAGTTATAGCGGATACGCAGGTGATTTAAAAGAATGGTTCACCAAAAACGTTACAAAAGACTGGAGTCAGTATAGAAATGAAGCTATGGAATTACTCAACCAAGACGATGCTCTTCAACAAACTATAAAAATTGTTGGGGAAGATGTTTTACCTGATATTCAAAAATTGGTAGTTTCAATAGCTAGAATAATAAAAATTGGAATATTACAACAAAACGCTTTCAGTGAAGTCGATTCGTACTGTCAATTAGAAAAACAACATATGATGCTAAAGATTATAATTGATACTTATTACAAGGCTAAAACTTTTATAAACAGGTCAGTTCCAATTACTCAAGTTCTACCCTCAGAAATAACAAGAAAGTTGCTAATAATGAAGGAAGATATCACAAATTTAAACGAATTCAAAAAAATTGAAGATCTTTTAAGTAAACATTTTGAAGAATTGGAAAAAAAGTATAACAGTTAAGAGGTGAAAAAATGGCAATAAGGGAATACGACCAAATTTCAGAAATTAGAGGACCTCTTATAATAGTTGAAAATATAGAAGATATCGGATACAATGAAATAGTGGAAATAGAGGAAAACGGAAAAAGAAGAGTGGGTTCCGTTATTCTTGTTTCTGAAAATAAAGCTGTTGTTCAAGTTTTTGAAGGAACACAAGGACTTTCTCTTACAAATTCAAAGATAAAATTCTTGGGCAGACCCCAAGAAATCAATTTATCTAGGGATATTTTGGGAAGAACTTTCAATGGCTTGGGAGAACCTATTGATGGAATGGGGGAGATTATTTCTCAAAAAAGTGCGGATATAAACGGATCAGCTATAAATCCTGCTGCTAGAGAATACCCCAAAAATTTCATTCAAACGGGCATTTCTGTAATTGATACAATGTTGACTTTAATAAGAGGACAAAAATTGCCGATTTTTTCTGGAAATGGTTTGCCACACAATAATTTAGCAGTACAAATTGCCAAGCAAGCGAAGTTAACTTCTAAAGAAGAATTTTCTATAGTTTTTGCTGCTATAGGGTTAAAAAAAGATGATGCCAACTTCATAATCAAAAATTTCGAAGACAGTGGAGCAATTCAGAATATGGTGTTATTCTTGAATTTGGCGAGCGATCCAGTGGTGGAAAGGATAGCAACCCCTAGAATGGCATTGACTGTAGCAGAATATTTAGCTTTTGAAGAAGATAAACACGTTTTAGTTATTTTAAACGATATGACAAACTATTGTGAATCCTTGAGAGAACTATCTAATTACAGAGGAGAAGTACCAGGAAGAAAAGGATTCCCAGGATATCTTTATTCCGATCTTGCCTCTTTGTATGAAAGAGCGGGAATAATCAAAGGGAAAAAAGGTTCGGTAACTCAAATACCTATTTTAACAATGCCCAATGATGACATTACCCACCCCATCCCTGACTTAACAGGATACATCACCGAGGGCCAAATAGTATTATCTCGTGATCTATTTAGAAAAAATATATATCCCCCTATAAACAGCCTTTCCTCCTTATCACGACTGATGAAAGATGGTATAGGAGAAGGGTATACTCGAGATGACCATCCAAATCTATCTTCCCAACTTTTTGCTTCTTATTCTCGAGTTTTTGAAATAAGGTCATTAGCGGCCATAATTGGTGAAGATGACCTGTCGGAAATCGATAAACTATATTTAAAATTTGGTGAAGAATTCGAACAGAAATTTCTTAATCAAGGTTTTCAAGAGAACAGAAGTTTGGAACAATCACTTGATCTTGCTTGGGAGATACTTTCCCTATTGCCAAAAACAGAATTAACCCGGATTAAAGAAAAAGAATTTGAAGAACATTATTCCAAGAAATAGTTTTTAAATCAACGCATTAGAGAGGGTGAAAACTATGATTTTCGATCAAACCATCCCTACAAAAGGTAATTTGATTGCTTTAAAACAGCAATACCAACTTTCACAAGAGGGCCACGATCTATTAGAAAAAAAGAGAAATATTATAATGAAAGAACTAGTTGATTTGATAGAACAAGCTAAAGAAATACAAGAAAAAATATTAACTACACTAGCTAGGGCTTATGAATCTTTACAGTTAGCAAATTTAGATCTCGGCATTGAAAATATAGAAGAATATGCCAATGGAATCCCAGAATATGATGAATTAAAAATAAGGTTCAAAAGCGTTATGGGAGTTGAGGTTCCAGAATTATTCAGACAAGAAAAACCCAAGTTGGAAATTCCTTACGAAATATATCGAACGGATGCCGCTTTAGATGAAGCTTATATTTCTTTTGAAACAGCTTTAGAATTAATAACAGAAGCATCTATGATTGAAAATAAAGTTTACAAGCTTGCTTATGAAGTTCAAAAAACAAAAAAAAGAGTTTCCGCTCTAGAAAATATTGTCATACCTAAGATGAAAGAATCTATTAAATTTATTCAAGATACATTGGAAGAAACTGAAAGAGAAGAATTCTTCAAACTCAAAAAGTTGAAGAAGTGACACTTTCTGAAATCTTTTTCAATCTCTCATACGAATATTCAAAAAACTCTTTGTAGGCATTACAAAAGTAATACTTTTTACCATCATACCTATATCTTTTACAACCATTCCTACATAAAGAATACCATTCACAGTTTCTGCATTCATCGGGAAGTTCGAGGGAAGACGCAATGAATTCTTTGGCTATCTCATTTTTTAATATTTCTTCCATGGTTTTTATCTCATTTATATTTCCAAGTTTATACTTTTCAAATACGTAAAAATCACATGGATAAATGCTTCCATCTGCTTCGATAATATTCTGTATACTACACATCCCATTCATTTCGCATGCTTGAGGAGGATAACCTCCAATCATTCTTACAAGGTTATCAAATAATCGAATGCTTATATATTTTCCTTTTATTGAATCTCTTTCCCAGTTATCAAAAAGTACTTTCAAAAAATAGGCATATTCCTTTGGTTTTAGAGAATAGGGATGGGAGACATTTTCTTCGCCATACGGCTCTATAACAGATATGAATTGAACAAAACCAAAGTTTTTCCTTTTATAAAAATTGTAAACTCTTTGAGGAACCACCTCATCCGCTCTTTCAAGGCCACTTTTTCCCGGGTTATAAACCTCATTGAATCCAGCATAAAACCACCAAGCAGAATGCCTTTCTCTAAATGGACTTACCATAACCGTATAAAATCCAATGTTTTTCAACAAAGCAGGTAAACTCATATACGTTAGTTTATTTTGAAAATCTCTATTCTTACCTTTTATTCGCATGTCAGCCATTGTTCCTCCGTGATCAACTAAACCTATTTTTATACCAAATTTATCTATAAATAGAGCTCTACAAAAAAGTAAATACGGGGCTCACGATTTTAATTATTATACTATCTCTAAAAACTCAAAAATTGGAAGTACTGCTAATATTATTTCACTACTGATCAATTTGTATAAAAAATCTTTCATATTTTCAGATTACTCTGAGAATTCTTGACAGGGTTAATTTTATTTGATATAATTTGTGTATACAAGTTTGAGTAGACATATTTGTATATCTTTATTGAAGGAAGGTATCGTAAATGGCCAATTATAAGACACCAATTTATCAAAAGATTGCTGATCAAATAATTTCAAGAATATATGAAGGGGAATATCCAATGAACTCATTTCTTCCATCGGAAAATGAACTGGCAGAGGAATTCCATGTAACAAGAACTACGATAAGAAAAGTTTTAAATTTATTGAAACAACAAGGGACAATTAAAAGTTACCAAGGAAGAGGGTATAAAGTTCAAACTCTTTTATGGGAGCAAAGCCTTTTAAAGTTTTACAGTTTTGGAAAAAGTATAGCCAGCAAGCTTGAAAATTCTAATACTAAACTAATATCGGTAAAAAAGGTCTCTGGTTTGGAAGATGTTGCTGAATTTAAAAACATCGAATTGTGGGAAATTACAAGGTTAAGATTAGTTGGTGAAATTCCTTTAATATTGGAAAGCTCTTACATCCCTTTCGAATTTTTAAAAAAAGTGGATAATGAAAATCTGAAAACAAAACCCTTGTATGATTTACTCGCCAGAGAAGGAATAAGATGTGTCAATGCAAAAGAATATCTTGAACCTGTACTTCCTTCACTAGAGGCCCAAGAACTGCTAGAAATTGAAGAAAATATTCCCCTTTTTCAAACTACAAGATATACATATGATTCCGAAAATAGATTGGTAGAATTCAGAGAAAGTCTGATAAGAGCTGATCATTTTAGATTCTTTACTGAATTGAAATTGTAGGGAGAATACTACAGATGAGTGAAAAAGGCAAATCAAAAATATTGTTAAAAATGTTCATCACATTTTTTAAAATAGGGCTCTTCACTTTTGGCGGGGGGTACGCTATGATTCCTTTAATGGAAAAAGAAGTCGTAGAAAATAAAAAGTGGGTGGAAAAGGATAAGTTCACAGACACGGTCTCTTTAACTCAAACTATACCAGGAGCTGTGGCTATTAATCTTTCTATTTTAGTAGGATACAATATAAGGGGAGTTTTAGGATCGGTTATATCAACAATAGGGGTTTCCTTACCTTCTTTTATAATAATTTTGGTAATAGCTTTTACTCTTACGAAAACAGCAGGACTTAGCGTTTTACAAAGCGCCTTTGAAGGTATAAGGCCTGCTATAGCCGCACTTATCGTATACGCGGGGATAAGTTTATCAAAATCTGTTAAATGGTCTATCCCTTTGGTCTTACTAACCGCGGGAGCTTTTGTTGCAATTGGAGCATTTAAAATTAATCCTATTTATATAATTGTTATCGCTTTCATTATAGGCAGTCTTTACTCTATGCCTCAAGGAAGAAAAAAGTCATGAAAACTTTATTTGGCTTGTTTTTTTCTTTTTTTGAAATTGGCTTATTTGGATTTGGTGGTGGTTACGCAATGATACCACTAATTCAAACACATCTAGAAAGAAGAGGTTGGATGTCCCTTCAAGAATTTCTGGATTTAATAGCTATAGCAGAGGTTACTCCCGGACCAATAGCTGTAAATAGTGCTACTTTTGTTGGATATAGGGTTTTTGGGATACTTGGTTCGTTGGTCGCAACAACTGCTGTAATATTACCTTCGTTAATTATAGGATTATTGATAGGTAAATATTTTAAGAACGGAAATGGTGATACTCAACAAAATATTCTTAAATTTCTAAAACCTGCTGTTATAGGGTTGATACTTGGTTCTGCATATACAATTGGTGTCGCTAATATCGTAAATTTGGCGAGTTTTCTTATATTTATTGGGGTTTTGATGCTCCTGTTTTTCACTAAATTAAATCCAATTTTTATAATAATTATGACAGGAGTAGTGGGAATTATCTTTTACTAGGATTCAAGTCTTGGTAACTGAGAATATTACCAACTTTTTTTGCCGATTTGATGGCTCTTATAATGGATTTTTCTACTACTTCTGCTGCTACTTCGCCAATTAATGTAATGTCGCTTGGTATATCACCAGTAGATAAACAAAAAATAGTATCTCCATCGTACATGGTATGAACAGGTCTTATCGCCCTTGCCAAACCATCATGGCTCATTTGAGTCACTTTGTTTGCTTCTTCTTTGGACAATTTTGCATTTGTAGCTACGACGGATAGGGTTGTATTTTCACCCAGATTAGACTTAAAACTGGATTTTTTCATATATTCAGATATATTCAAAAAATTATTGTTATGGTCTATAGCCCCAGCTATTATTTCCCCTTCTTCGTAAACATCTCCTGTAGCATTCACAACCGTTATCGCTCCGACAACTATTCCGTTACCTAATTCAATGGAATAACTTCCTACCCCACCTTTCATAGCATTGTTAACACCTGCCGCCTTACCAACAACTGCCCCGGTTCCTACACCAACACATCCTTCTTCAACACAATCTGATGTCGCTAAATTTGCTGCGATATAACCAGATCTTTTATCGGGTCTAACGTTTGGGTCTCCTATATCCAAATCATAAATAACTGCAGCAGGTACTATGGGGACTTTCACGGTACTTGTTTGAAAACCTATACTATTTTCTTCTAAAAATTGCATAACCCCACTTGCTGCATCTAAACCAAAAGCACTTCCCCCGGTTAATAAGACAGCGTGCACCATTTGAACAAGATTCCCTGGTTTTAGTAAGTCTGTTTCTCTTGTTCCTGGGGCTGAGCCCTTGACATCTACTCCACCTACCGCCCCATTTTCGGCTAGAATAACCGTACAACCTGTTAAGGATTTATTGTCGGTGTAGTGTCCTACTTTTATTCCTGGTACGTCTGTTATGCCATTTAACATGTTGAATCTGCTCCTTTTTTATAATAACTATCTGAAAATTTTCAACCCTCAAGTAATGGAACCTTATCTATATATTTTAAAAGCTTTTGTAATTATATATTTCCACTAATTCTTTGTAATCATCAAGCCAATAGGCTTGTGGATCTC
>NZ_JALY01000023.1:0-2076 GCF_002924615.1 Petrotoga halophila DSM 16923
CCCGTTATTTTAAAAGATAGTATTATAATCAAAGGATTACTATTCAGCTTTTTTGTCCAATGCTAATTTTTCTTCATTTTCTGAGTACCTTCTCATCCTTACTTTGTAGTTATATACTCCTCTTTTTGAAGGATATTTTTCAGCATAGCCTTCTTCGTACCAAAGTTTATCGGCATATTTTTTCCATTCTTCGGCAAGTTGGTCTAATTCAGGCGCTAATTCATTCACAGTCCGCTCACTGCCTGGATGCTGTGGAATAGCGTTGAACTTCTTTACCATTGCCCTGAATACCTTGGGATTATCTATTATGGGACATGGTCTAAACAAATTATTGGAATAGGGGATAGTTCTCTTATAAGCCTCAAAAAATGGTGATTTTAATATATCTACAATCCGCTTTTCCCTTATATTATCCACAGCAAACTGTTGAAAGACACATGGTTCAGCATAACCTTTGGCGTTTATATGTAAATACTTAGCTCCCGCTGCTAAACAACCGTTAGTCAAGAAACCATGATTCCAAAAATCAGCAACGAAAGCAAACTTTCCACCTAACCTTAACTCTTCCAATTTGTAGAATCTTTCGTACCTTTGTTCTGCAGTAGGTACTAAATCCATCGAAGCATCCGCTCCTACGGGCATAAATTGGAAAACCCATGCATAACTCACATTGTTTTCTTTTAAATACTCCCAAAAATCATCGCTCATTATCACATCGTGATTCTTTCTTGTTGCTGTGACGGAGGCTCCATATACAACCCCATTTTCAGTTAAAAGCTTCCAAGCGTTTTGAATTTTTTCAAAAACTCCTTTACCTCTTCTCCAATCGGTGTCAGCTTCATATCCTTCTACTGATATAGCCAATGTAGCATTACCCAATTCTGCTAACTTTTTAGCATTTTCTTCATTAATTAAGGTTCCATTCGTATAAAGCAAAAAGTAAGAATCGTTGAACTCTTCTAGTACATCAAATAGATAAGGATAGACAAATGGCTCTCCACCAGTTATAATGAAGAAATAGATGCCTAAATCATTAAATTGTCGAATTACATCAAAAATTTCTTCTTTGGAAAGCATATACTTGTGACCATACATAGCAGCATAACAACCCACACATCTGAGGTTACATGCATAAGTTGGAGAAAGCACGGCTAATTTTGGAAGGACGATCCCATATTCATGCATCTTTTCCTGCCTTGTTTTTTCACCAACTGCAAACTCGTTGATGATTAGATTGTTTATTATTTTTTCAACAACTTTGGGATTAGATTTCTTGAACAAATTAGCCCAGTTCACCAACATCGGATCATGATTTTCAGCCCCTGTTGCTAATTTTCTTAACCCACTTTTCGCAGGTTCCTTAGAGAATTTCGATAAAGTCCATAACAATTTTCCCAGTTGATCTACATCAGAATGTCTTACAACGTTGGTTATTAATTTAGAACTTTGTTTAAGTAACATATTTTTCATTGAGTCCACAACTGCCATACCGGACACCTCCTAATTTTTGTTATCTTCTGTAAAACTTAAAATCATTTTTTTAAAATTATTTTTTATTTCCTCATTAGAAAATTCTATTCCTACGGCTCTGTATATAACTAAACCATCAAACATTGCTTGTAACATAAATGCTTTAGTTTTCGAATTAAATAACTTTTCAAATTTACCAAGGATCTTTCCGTAATTTTCTTTGAATGTTTGAGTTAAAATTTTCATCATACTTTGATCATGTGTAGAATTCATTAAAATTTCAAACAACCGCATCAGTTCTTTTGAAGGAAAAGTATTTAAAATTTCTGAATAAAGATTTGCATAAAAATCAGCACTTGCTTCCGCACAATCCTGAGAAAGCACGGATTCATTTTCTTCAAAAAAATTTTGGACTTTTTCCAACAGCGCACTAAAAGCAGAAACAATTAGTGAATTTTTATTTTTGAAATAGTTATATATAGAACCTTTCGACAAATTACACGAAAATGCAACATCTTCCATCGTCAAATTTGTCAAACCTTTTTCGCTTATTAATTCCAACGTTTTTTCTGAAATGTATTTTTTTCGTTCTTGTTTATCCAAAAC